>CAJMEI010000162.1 GCA_905212395.1 uncultured Christensenella sp.
AACCGGATTAGACGTTAAAAGATTTTCCGACGCATTGACTTATAGATTATTGTCTTTAATAGTAAAAATAAAGGAGAAAGACGTTGAAAACTAAAAAAAAGATATTTCTTTCTATATTTAGCGTAATATTAGCTTTGGCTCTTGCGCTTGGCGGATTTTTCGTAGGGAGAGCCGTTTATTCCGATAAAGAACTTAGAAGAGTTAAATTTATTTTAGATACTTACCATAAATATTATTACGAAGAAAGCGACGATTATCTGTCGGAATTAGTTCACGGTTTAATGGATAATAACAGCGACTTTTTTACTAAATCGGAATACGAAAAATTTTATTCGACGAGTAGCGGAAAAAGAAATTCTATAGGCGTTTCGGTTGATAGTGAGTTAAACGTTGTAAAAGTCGCGTATAATTCCCCTGCGGAAACTCAAGGTGTAGAAACGGGCGGAAAAATAGTAAAAGTTGACGGAACTAAGGTAGAAAGCATAACGGATATAAATAATGCGGTGAAAGGTAAAACGGTTGCGACCTATACTATTTTATACGGAACGCAAGAAAAAGAATTTACTTTGTCTAATAAAGAATTTACCGAAACTTTCGTTAAGTATTACGACGGCGAAAATGAATACGGTTTTGGAGGACAAAAAATCGAACTTATAAAAAAAGCAACCTCAACCGTAAACGGAAAAACTTTGCCTAGCGGATATTCGTATTTAAAATACGTTTCTTTTATGGGCGCGGATATCAATTCAAGCGGTTGGGAAAAAAATCTATCTTCTTCCGTAGGGCAGTTTATGAAAGTTTTGGAAGTTTTTCAAAATTCTTCTAACAAAAAACTTATAATAGATTTAAGGGATAACGGGGGCGGTTACGTAGAAGCGATGCGTTATTTAATCGCAAACTTTATAGGCGACGAAAATGGTAAAAAGCTTACCGTTCAGAAAAACAACTATAAAAATCGTCAAGAAGAAATAAAAAGTTACGAAACTAAAAGTCAAAATTACGATATAGAAAAAATAATAGTGCTTGCAAATTCTTCTACGGCGTCTGCGTCGGAAGCGTTTATCGGGGCGTTGCTCGATTACGATAAAGCTAATAAAGTAAGCGTAGTGGTAGAGTATAATCAATCAAGAAACGATTTTTCAACTTACGGTAAGGGTACAATGCAAGACTTTATTTTTAACGGAGAAAAAGAAGTCGTTAAACTTACGGTTGCAAAAATATGCTTTCCTATAAGCGAAACTTGCATAGATAAAAAAGGCATTTCTAAAAACGTTTCGGATAAAGTAATAAACTCGGTAAATGCCGAAAATCAACGTATAGACGCGCTTTCTTACGTTTGCGACAATTTTTAATTTAAAAAATTATCTATTTAAATAACTATATAAACAGGTTTTTATTTCCCCTGAGGCAATATCGTCCAAAGGGGAAACTTTTTTTACTTTTCTTTTTTGTTCGCCTTTATTTTTTCTTGAAGAAAAAAATTTTATCGCAAGGGGTAAAAACGTTTTAATATCGATTTTGCCGTTAGAAATATTGTCTATCATATCTTCTGTCAAACAAGATAAAATATCCTGTCCTACGCCTAGTTCTTTTAAAAGAGAAACAATTTGCTTAACGTCTACGTTTTTAAGTAGTCCGTTAAGGTTAGAATTGTTGTTTTTATTCAAAAACAAATACAAACCTATTAAAAGCGGTAAAATTTTCATATAAAAAAATCCTTAACAATATATTATATGGTAGCATAAAGTAATATGTAAAGAGGTGTTTTATGGGAAGTTTTAGCGATTACGTTAATTCAAACGAAACCGAAAAAATTAGTGGCAACGAAAATAAGGCGATGGAAATATTAAAAAACGTAAGCAGTCGGTACGAAGGAGCAAGCGAATCCGAAATGCTTAAAGCCATTATTTCCGAAGCCGAAAAAAGCAGGGCGAACGGAACGCTTACCGATAAAGATTTAGATTCTTTTTTTAATATGCTTTCGCCGATGTTAAATTCCGGTCAAGTAAAACGACTTGAAAAAATTATTGCAAAACTTAAAAAAGGTAAATAATTAGTTTAAAATTTCTTTTAAAGCAAAAATAAGTTTATTTACTTCTCGTTTAGTGTTAAACGGAGAAAGAGAAATTCTGACAAGTCCGCCTTCGTCGGTTTTTAAAAACTTATGTAGTAACGGCGCGCAGTGAAATCCACCGCGTGTTGCAACGTCGTATTTTTCTGATAACGTTTGAGATAACGTTATGGAATCTATTTTCGCTTCACAAGCCACTATGCCGAATTCGTTAGGCTCGGAGTAAATTTTTACGGGAAGTTCTTTTAATTTATCTATTAAAACGCTCGTCAGTTCGATTAGCGTTTTTTTAGAGGCGGATATGTTTTGTTTGGTGTAAATTACGCCTTCGTATAAAGAGCAGATTGCGGGAACGTTAAGCGTGCCCGCTTCTAGTTTTTCGGGATAACTTGTCGGAACGGGTAAAAAAGTTTCGCTACCGCTTCCGCCAAAGGTAATGGGGGATAAATCTACGCTTTTATTAAACACTAAAACTCCAACGCCCATAATTGTATTTAACGCTTTGTGCGGAGCTACGGCAAGCATATCTATACCTTTACTCATATCAAGCTCTTTGTGTCCGCAATATTGCGCCCCGTCTATTAAAATTTTTATTCCGCTTCCCTTTATTTCTTCGATTAGAGCTTCGAAATCAAAAAGTTTTCCCGTAACGTTGGAAACGGGAGATAAGGCTATTAAGCGGGTTTCGGGACGAATAAGATTAGTTACGTCTTTTACGGTTAATTCCTTTTCGGGTGCGGAAGGGTAGGCTACGCTTAAATCTATTACGCCCGTTTCTTTAAGATGGAAAAGCGGTCTTAACACGCTGTTATGGTCTTGAAAGGTTGTAATTACGTGGTCGGATTTTTTGCAAAAACCTAAAATCGCCATATTTAAAGCTTCCGTGCAATTTTTTGTAAAAATTACTGAAAAGCTTATACTT
>CAJMEI010000163.1 GCA_905212395.1 uncultured Christensenella sp.
TAGTATATTTTTTTTATATAGTTTTATATACAAAAATTAAAAAGGAACTTAGTCAAAAGTTCCTTTTTTTGTTTAATTAGTCTTTTTGTTCGGTTGCAACTTCTTCTACAACGGTTTCGGGTTGTAAAGGTTCGGCATAAGTAGCGTCGTTCCAAGAAATTTCGTTTTCAACAAAACCTTTTTTCTTTAAGTGTTTAACTACTAATTTAATTATAAATCCGCTAGCAAATACGACTATAGTCCATAACCAACCGCCAACGAAGTTTTGCCAGAATTTATATCCGCCGTAAACGCCGTGTTTTTTACTGAATAAATCAAATACGTTCCAACCAAGCATAGCGGTAAGTATAACGGGCGCTAAAAATTTGATAGAAGTTATAAACCACCAAGCGGGCATTTTAAACTTTTTAGTATTTCTGTTTACTTCGTATAAAACTTTTTTGGGTTTAAATAACCAGCCTATGGCAATAGTTTCTAAAATACCTATTAAAATTAAATTGTAACTGTTACACCAGTTGTCTACTATATCAAGCCAGCCTACGCCGCCGCCCGTTACGAACGCCATAGAAAGTATTACCGCAATTAAACAAAGCGTAAGAGTGGTTTTTTGCGGTTTTAAATGGAATTTATCCGACAGCGCCGTAGAAACGCCTTCTATAATAGAGAATGCGGAGTCTATTGCAAGCGTACATAAACAGAAGTAGAATACGAAAGCAAATATCGCATTTAATACGCCTACGTTAGTTAAGTTTACTATCGCCATAGGATAATATAAAAACGCCGTAGCTATACCGGAAGCCGATTTAATTTCAAGTCCGCATCCATACATAGTCGTAAATAATACTATTCCCGAAAGTAAACTTGTAGCGAAGTCGGAAAGCGCGATAATTATACCGTCTACCGCAACGTTAGCGTCTTCTTTTAAGAAAGAACCGTACGCGAACATTATTGCCATCATTATAGAAAGCGAATAGAATACTTGTCCCGCCGCGTCAGCCCACAAAGTCGGGTCGCTTAAAGCGGAAAATTTAGGTACGAATAAATGTTTAAGTCCTGCGCCCGCGCCTTTCATCGTAAAGCCCCTAATTGCTAGTATTACTAAGCAAATAATGGGTAAGGATACGGTGTATTTTACAACTTTACTTACGGAAGAAGCTCCGTTTCTTATGCAGTACCAAATTAAAATCCACGCAATTATTACGCATACGAATACGGGAGTAGACATAATTCCGTTACCCGTAATTTTACCGTTTAATTCGTCGGCGGATTTTGTTAGGTTTACCCATAAACTAGACGCTTTTTCTATTGCGTCCGAACCGGTATAAGTTGCAAATTTCCAAGAGTATAATGCCATCATTATAACCCAGCCGAAAACTACCGCGTAATAAATTGCTATTAAGTATGCGTTAGTGGTTGCAGCCCAACCGATAGGTTCGGTTTTTTTGTTCATTCCTCTCATAGCTTCGGGCGAGCCTTTTTTAAGCTTTCTTCCTATAGCTATTTCCATATGTAACAGCGGAATTCCGAATACGCACATTAAAAGTACGTAAACTAATAAAAACGCTCCGCCACCGTGAATTGCGCAAAGAGCGGGGAAACGCCAAGCGTTGCCAAGACCTACTGAGCTACCTACTGCGGCTAAAATGAACGTAAACCTGCTGTTCCAAGTTGCTCTTTTCTTTTCCATAGTTTTATTCTCCTTATTTACAAAACAACTTAAATATTATATATTTAATTAAAAAAAATGTCAATAAATAAGGTAAATATTTTGTCATTTTTTTGCAACTGTGGTAAAATATTAGGAAAATAAAAGAAAAGCAAGTTATTATGAATAAAAAAGTATTTTTAAAAGGCATAAAAAACGGTTTTCCCGTTTGTTTAGTATATTTAGCCGTATCTTTTACGTTTGGTATTCAAGCGGTAAAAAGCGGTTTAAACGCGTTTTGGGCAACTTTAATTTCCGCAACTAATTTAACTAGCGCAGGGCAGTTTGCAGGTATTAAAATGATTGAGTTAGGGGAAAGCTTTTTGGCTGTATTTATTGCGGTTTTAATAATAAACGCAAGATATTTGCTTATGGGGTTTTCTCTTTCGCAAATGCTTCCTACAAAAACAAGCGTATTTAAAAGAATGATTTTAAGTTTTTTTATCACGGACGAGCTTTACGCTTTAGCGTGCGACAATAAACAAGATTTTTGCGTTACTTATTTTTTAGGAATGGGTATAATTGCGTATTTAGGTTGGGTAGTCGGAACTTTACTCGGCGCGCTTACGGATTCCTTTTTGCCCGTAAGGTTGCAACTCGCTCTCGGAATTGCACTTTATTGTATGTTTATCGCAATTATTATTCCGCCCGCCAAAAAGAATAAAAAAATTTTTATGGCTATTTTTATTGCTTCGGGATTATCTTGTTTATTATACGCTATCCCGTTTTTTAAAAAGCAATTAGGATTGTCGGTTATACTTTCTTCTTGCGTGGCGTCTTGCATATGCGCGCTTGTGTTCCCCGTGGAAACTGAAAAGGGGGAGCAAAATGTATAAAATTATTTTATATTGTTTGGTTTTAGCCGCAGCAAGTTTCTTGCCGAGAGTTATCCCCTTAGTATTTTGCAAAAAGAAAATAACTAATAAGTTTATTTTATCGTTTTTGTACTATATGCCGTACGCGGTAATATCGGCTTTAACGTTCCCGTTTATATTGTTTGCTACGGGTTCGGTGGCGGTGTCGGCAATCGTTACCGGGATAGTGCTTATAATATCGTATTTTAAAGTAAATACGACTATATGCGCAATAATCGGGGTAGCATTAGCGTTAGTGTTAGGTTTTATATTTTAAAAAATTTTAAAGTGGTTTTTAAACAATAAGCGTGTAGCCGTAAAGCTACACGCTTATTGTTAATCTTTTTTATTTGTAAAGTCTTTAACAGTTTCTAATAATAAATTTATATGACTTTCTATGTCGTCTTTATTTTCTG
>CAJMEI010000164.1 GCA_905212395.1 uncultured Christensenella sp.
GGCCGGGCTCGCTTTGCTTGAGCTTGGCGTGGGTTACGGCCGCTTCGGAATAATATTTTTTGCCAAAGGTTTCAATCGCTTCATGGACTGCGCCCTTCCATTTAAAGCCGGCTTCTCTGCGAAGCAGGCGTTCTCTGTAAAAGGAAAACAGAGGCTTGCCGCTTTCATCCAGAGCAGTGTTATATCTCATCATAACGACGTCGGTATCTTCGGGCAAAGTTTCTTTCAGGGCCAGCAGCATATTTTTGTCTGATTCCAGCAGTACGTCGTCCGCGTCCAGCCACATAAGATATTGCATGGTGCCTTTGGAAAAGGAATAATTGCGCGCCGCGGAGAAATCGTCTATCCAGGTAAAATCATATACCAGATTGGTATATTTCAAGGCGATTTCCTTGGTTGCGTCCGTGCTGCCCGTATCAATTACGATAATCTCGTCCATCAGGTCGCAGACAGAGTCGAGACATCTGGACAGGATGGCAGCTTCATTTTTTACGATCATGCATAAGCTTATTGTTATCATTGCAATTAACCCCCGCTTTTTAGAGGGCTTTACGCCCCTGATACATATTATGCGGGTATTATATGCGGCGTGAAAGTGAGAAAATGCTTTGTATTGTCTTGTTCAAAAAAATTAAAAAACGAAATATTACTCTTTTATTTATTTAAGGCTAATTTTGCTTGTAAAATTTATATAAAAAAGGTATAATAAGCATAGTACCGATTGATTAAATTTTTTTAAACGCTTAAAAAACTTTTGTCAACCGTTTAAGGAGTAAAAATGGATAAAATACAAACGACAATAGACTCTATAAGAATTATTTCTGCGCAAGCTATTGAAAAAGCAAATTCGGGACATCCCGGACTTCCTTTGGGGGTAGCTCCGCTCGGGTATGCGTTATTTGCAGACAATTTGGTCTTCAACCCCAAAAATCCCGACTTTGACAACAGGGACAGATTTATTTTATCCGCAGGACACGGCTCTATGTTGTTATATTCGCTACTCCACGTTTTCGGATATAACGTATCTATGGACGATATTAAAAATTTCAGACAGTTCGGTTCTATAACTCCCGGCCACCCCGAATACGGCGTAACTCCCGGCGTTGAAGTAAGTACGGGACCGCTCGGTCAAGGAATTGCAAACGGCGTGGGAATGGCAGTTGCGGAAACGATACTCGCCGATAAATTTAACAAACCCGGCTACCCCATCGTAGACCATTACACTTACGTTCTTTGCGGGGACGGTTGTATGATGGAAGGTATAGAATCGGAATCGGCTTCTTTTGCGGGAACTAATAAATTAGGAAAACTTATCGTTTTCTACGATTCAAACAAAATTACCATAGAAGGAAATACAGACGCCACTTTTACCGAAGACGTTGCTCTCCGCCACGAAGCGCAAGGTTGGCAGGTAATTAAGGTTGAAGACGTAAACGATATAGACGCTATAAACAGGGCTATTTTAAAAGCGAAAGCCGAAAAAGAAAAACCGTCTTTAATAATTGTAAAGAGTATAATCGGATACGGAAGTCCCAAACAAAACACCGCCGACGTACACGGCGCGCCGTTAGGAGCTTCCGCCCTTGAAAAACTAAAAGAAAATTTAAATTGGACATTCGAGCCGTTTGAACTTCCCGAAGAAGTTAAAGCCGTAGCTAAAACGTATATAAGAAAAGGCGCGAAAATCGAAAACGATTGGAACGTTATGTTCGACGCTTACGCAAACGAATTCCCGTCCTTAGCGAAAGAATACGAAGAATGGAAAAAAGGTATCACCCCTTCCAAAGAAGTTTTTGAAGAGTTGTATTCTACCATTAAAGCCGACGCAACAAGGGGTTCTAGTTCCACTATATTAAATAAACTTTCGGAAGTTATCCCGAACTTGATAGGCGGTAGCGCAGATTTAGGCCCTTCTAATAAAACGATTATCAAATCTAGCGGATACTACTCCGCAGACAACAGAAGCGGAAGAAACTTCCATTTCGGTATAAGGGAACAAGCTATGGGCGCAATTCTTAACGGAATAAACGCTCACGGATTTTTAAGAGCTTACGGTTCTACGTTCTTTTCGTTCGTAGACTATATGAAAAGCTCGGTCAGGATGTCCGCGCTTATGAACTTAAACACCACTTATATTTTCACTCACGATTCTATCGGAGTCGGAGAAGACGGACCTACGCATCAACCCATAGAACAACTTGTATCTTTGCGTTCCGTTCCCAAAACAAAAGTATTCCGCCCCTGCGATTCAAGAGAAACGGTAGCCGGTTGGCAAATTGCAACAACGCAAAAAGGCTGTACTTGTTTAATACTTTCTCGCCAAAGCTTGCCTATGATTGACGGAAGCTGTGAAGAAGCGACCAAAGGCGGATACGTTATTAAAGACTGCAACGGCAAACCCGACGTTATTTTAATAGCGTGTGGTAGCGAAGTTGCTCCCACTTGTCAAGCTAGCGATATTTTAGAGAAAAACGGAATTAACGCAAGGGTCGTATCCATGCCTTGTTCTAGCATATTCGATAGTCAAAGCGAAGAATATAAACAAAGCGTTTTACCTAGCGACGTAAGAGCAAGAGTTTGCGTAGAAGCAGGTTCTTCTTATAGCTGGCACAAATACGCGGGATTAGACGGTAAAATAGTAGCGATTGACGAATTTGGAAAATCCGCGCCTGCTTCGGTATTATTTGATTTATTCGGATTTACCGCGCAAAATATCGCAAATACTGCTATGGAATTAGTTAAAAAAGTATAAAACAGTCTTTATCGACATATAGAGCGGTTTTCTTAACAGAAAACCGCTTTTTTTACTTTTAAATTATTGATTTTAATAAAACATTTTTTTAAAATAACTTTTAGAAGATTAATGAAGTTAAATAACGCACAATCGAAACTAAAATTTTGAGTAAGCGTTTATAAAAAACAAACGAGAAAACTTGATTTTTCCACCAAAAACTTTAATAAATAAAAAA
>CAJMEI010000165.1 GCA_905212395.1 uncultured Christensenella sp.
GCACAGCAAGATAATAAAATAGTAGGCGTCGCACATAAAGGTGATTCTTTAATGAATAAAATTGACCTTCAATCCAAAGAATTTTATGTCGTTCCAGCACTACCACAATTTACATTTGCTACCAAAAAAAATTACTAGTTATTCTAACAACATATAAATAATAATGCAAAAATAAACTGTGTAAGTACGAAAAAGCTTACACAGTTTTGTTAACACTACCTGTTTTCCTTTTTTTAAATTGTTTCTTCTTTTACTTCTTTTTTGTTCCTTTTGAAAATTAGCCACATCATACCCATTAACTGCAAGGGTATTCCTATTATAAATATAACGCCTTTATTTTTAAACGAAAGTATCAAAAACACATTTAAAAGAAACGTCCAAATTAGCCCCGAATACATTATGAAAATTAAAAACTTGTTTTTCCACACACAAGTGAAAATTAAAAGCAACACGAAAGAAAGCGATAAAGCAAAACTAAAAATTAAATAATCCTTTTTAAAGCTCAAAGCTAAAAAATTCACGCAAACGTATGCCAAAACGGCAACTAGCCAAATAATGCAAGTATAAGCAATACTTATTACTATTTTATTACGTAAAAATATTCGCCTGCTTCTAGCTTTCGGCTCTCTTAAAAAGTCGTTTATTTCTATCTTAAATAATTCTGCTAGGTCGTTGAGAACGTAAAAATCGGGCAATCCTTCTCCCCTTTCCCATTTGGAAACCGCTTTATCCGAATAGTTTATTTTTTCCGCAAGTTGTAATTGCGTTAAGTTATTTCTCTTTCTATAAAACGCGATATTGTCCCCTATAACTTTTTTTAGCTTTTCGTGTTCCATAATAATGCAATTTTAACACTCTTTTTTAAGTTTGTCAATACTTTTTAACGGCTCTACCCACCGTAGAGTCGAAAAATGTTAATTCTACTTTACTAAATTTAAACGTAGAATAGACCTACCGTTAAGTAGGTTTATTTTTTTTAACCGTTTTAATATAATATTAAACGTAAAGTAGGCAAAAACGCGTATCGTTACTGAATAGAAAAGTTTTTATTAAAAACATTTAAAAATGTAAACAAAAAATAAAGCTGATAATTAGATAAATTAAAAAGCTACCACAAACGATAAAAAAAGACAACGAAAAAATATTTTTTAAAAAAAATTAGAAATAACAACAACCGCTATTAAAAACGGCAAAAGCAATTTAATTATTTACTCTTTACTGTAAAAAATCAAACCAAAACGTACAAATAGTACTTAAAAATGTTAAAACAAAACTTACAAAAAAAGACTAAAATAAACGGAGATTTAAAATGGCATACAGAATTTTTACCGATTCTTCGGCGACGCTTCCAGATGAAATAATGAAAGTTTACGAAGATAAATTTGAAATAATACCTATAGTATACACCTATGACGGAAAAGATTATCCTTCTTACGAAAAAGGAAAAAATAACGATTTAAAATCTTTTTACGATATACTTCGCACGAAAAAGAAGATAACTACTTCTTGCATAAACGAAAATACTTTTATCAACTATTTCGAACCCGCTTTAAAGCTAGGCTTTGACGTAATTTACTTGGGATTTTCTTCGGGGCTGTCAAGAACCTACGATTGTAGCGTGGACGCGGTAAAAACATTACAGGCAAAATACCCCGAAAGAAAAATTTTAACTTTAGATACGCTTTGCGAATGTATGGGATTAGGTTTATGCGTTTATCGCGCTTTAAAAATGCAAGACGAAGGCGCAAGCATAGACGAAATTTATAAAACCGTATACGAGGAAAGACTAAAAATTAATCATATATTCACCGTTGCCGATTTAGGATATTTATATAGAGGCGGAAGGCTTTCCGCAAGTAAATATTACATTGCAAGCATAATTAAAATAAAGCCCGTACTCCGTATGGACGAACAAGGAAAATTAGTAGTATATTCAAACGTATTCGGAAGGAAGAAATCACTAATTGCCCTAGTTGATAAAATGGAGCAAAAAATAGTAGATAGTGAAAATCAAACGATATTTATAGCCCACGCCGATTGTTTAGAAGACGCTTTATTCGTAAAAGATTTAATTTTAAAAAGAATGAAAGTAAAGGAAATACTTTTAAACTACATCGACCCCGTAATAGGCAGTCATTCGGGGCCCGGAACAATGTCCGTTTATTTTTACGGAGACGACAGAAAAGTAAAATAAATCGCCCTATAAGTCGTTTAATATTAAATAAAAATTTGTTAAACAAAGTTTTTTTACACAAAAAAACACTCTTTTAACAACATATATGCCGGAAAAAGCGGACTTATAATAAGTCCGCTTTTTCTATTTTTATTATATGCGACAGTAAATATTTTTTAACAAATTAAACTTAATTATTTTTTACCCGTAGAACCAAATCCGCCGTTTCCCCTTTCGGTATCGTCTAAATCGTCGGACAAAATATAATTCACGGGCAAATAAGGAACTATTACCATTTGAGCTATTCTTTCCTTATCTTCAATTTCTTTATCGCCATTTGAATGGTTATGAATAGCAACCATAATTTCACCCCTATAATCGGAATCTATGACGCCGACTTTATTTGCGGGTGCAAGCCCCCTTTTACACGCGATAGAACTACGGGCGAATACAAGTCCCACGTATCCGACGGGAATTTGTACAGATAGCCCCGTGTGGACGAATACCGTTTCCCCGCTTTATAACTAAATTTTTATTTTCCAAACAAGCGTATAAATCTGCGCCTGCAGAAAATTCCGTAGCAATTTTAGGCAGTATTGCTTTATCGTTAGTTTTTTTAATTCTTACGTTTATTTTTTCCATTTTAATCGCTTCCGATAACGTTAAATAATTTTTTCTTTTTGTATTTTTGCTTTGTGGCTTCTCCGCCACGTAAATGTCTTTCTTGTAGATTTATATCCAATAAATATCTTAC
>CAJMEI010000166.1 GCA_905212395.1 uncultured Christensenella sp.
AAAAAATTTTTATCCGGGATATTTTTTCTTATGCTTAGAATAAGATTTATATAATAAAGCGTATTCGAAAGTATGATGAACGTCCATAGCTTTTTTTATGTTAGCTATTCTACCTGTTTTACAAGCCTTATTTAAAAGCTTTTCACTCTTTTCGTAATTAGCTTTCAGTTTAGAACGAGATAAACTGTTAGCAAGTTTTTTTTCTTGTTCTGTAAAAAAAGGTTTCATTTTTTATTCTTCATTTAAAAAAGTTTAAATTTTTTACTCTCTTGAAACGAATAATCTTCCGTAACGTGAGTATAAATACTTGCCGTAGTATCTAACCGGGAATGCCCTAGCCATTTTTGTACGACTTTTATATTTATTCCGCATTCTAAACAACGAGTAGCGAACGTATGCCGTAAGTCGTGTAGTTTGTGGTTAGGGCAATAGTCTTTAAATTTTTTCGTTACAAACTCCGCCCTATGATGAAAAACCTTGTTATTAGTAATTTTTATTTTACGTAACAATTTTTCTAAATCGTCAAACAGTGGAAGTATTCTATCGGATAATTTAGTTTTAGTTCCGGGAATATGAATCGTCTTATTTTCGAAGTCTATATCCGACCATTTAAGATTAAGAGCTTCCGACCGTCTGCAACCGCTTAAAAGACAAAACAAATAAAAATTTTGTAATCGGCTAAAAGAAATCTTATTTAAGAAGTCTTGCAATTCGTCGTTAGACAGGCTAGAACCCACTTTTTTTTCGTGTTTAGGCTTTATAAGCAATTCCGCTAAGTCCTTATCTAAAAAACCAATTTAAACGCCATTTTAAGGCTGGCGTGATAAATATTATAAACGTCAACGCGTGTACGGCTTAATTTAACGTTATTTAATGCTTTTTGAATATCAAAAGCGTTAATATCTTAAAGTTGGTATCTTTATCAGAAGTTACAACTTCTAAATTGACTAAATCTTTATTTTTTTCTCTAAATTCTCTTGACATTGTTTTATTGCCCTACTATAATTTATTTAAGCTTTCAAAGGTCGTGAGCACGACAGTTTCGCAATAGTGGAAACCATAGCATTTACCCATGAAAGTTTTTTTAGGGATAGACTTGCTACTTAATCGTCCGATTTTTTCGGGCGGTTATTTTTTTATCTTATCTTTTCCAAGATAAACAACAGTTTTATTATTTCTTTTTTCTTTATCGTCATAAAAATAATCGACTATTTGTTTTTTGGCAAAATCATTCAAATTGCAAGTATCGCCTTTATATTTTGGTTTTTTATTACTGCTTGTAGAAATAATAATGTTTGGCATAGTCATTTCAATTTTTCCAATCATAGAGAATTTTGGATTTAACTTAAACTTTCCGTTTTTACTTTTTATCCAAGCTTCTTCCGATGAGATAATTCTAATACCTTTATTTTTTAAATTGTAATTTACAGTTGACATTTCTATTTCTCCTATGATATTATTATTAAGCCATTAGCCCCATGTAACAGGGCAGCAACGGGAAATCCGCGTTGACAGAGAAGAACCTATGGCTTTTAAGGTAGACTTCTCAATTTAATCGTCCGAAATTTTCGGGCGATTATTTTTTTTCGTGCAATTTAGATAAATCACCTAAATCGTCTTTTAACTGCAATAAGAATTTACGTATATTTCCACGCGAGAAAAAACGAACGTTGTTTACTCTCATATTTCTTAACATCTGTTCCCAACAAACGTTTTCCCGAACGGGTAAATCTAGTTTTCCAAGTTCCGTTTTAAAGTAAGCGTAAGCGTCTTCTAGTTTGTCGTTGACTTCTTCTAATATTTCGTCATCGAATATGTATTTGTTTAAAACGCCGTACCCTTGAATTATCTTTCTTCGATACAAACAACTATATAACGTCCGCAAAACGTAATAATTTGAGTAAACGTCTTTAAAATCTTCTTTAAGCGTATATTTAAAAACTTCCTTATATCCTTTCGAATTTTCTACCGTGTCTATTTTTTCAGCGGATCCCGAATGTGAATACAACGTGTTCATTGGATGGTTTTTCATGACTTTAAAGAACGATACGCCGGAAGTTGAACTAGTAAGTACAAGCAAAACCTTCACGTATGAATTAACGGGACGCAAAATCAGCGAAGAAGCATCGGGCGTCAAAACCGTTGCTTTGTATGCCATATGGACAACGTGAGAAAATCCGTTTGCTAAAAAGTATGTCGATATCAAAGTGGAAAACGGTTTTGTAAACTATTCCGAAGGCGAAGCGGTTTCCAAATCGCTTGATAATGCCTACTCCGCTGTAAGTGTATCCGACGCAGTAGTAGCCACTTTCTTTGATAATCCTACCGATGAAACTGTTTACAAAGCGTGGGACGTAGCATACAGATACAAAATCGACGGCGAAGTCCAACACTCCATTGCTTTGTCTTATGAGGACGAGTATGATTACTATCCCGCACAATATTGGGTGGAAAATCTTCAAAGCAGTTATCCAGACGGCGTAATTAACGTTATGGGAATTAACCAGTCGAGCGGTGGTTTGGAGTAAGGCGTAGAAACGGTTACTCCTTAATGCAACTAACTAATATGAGTGTTTGAATAAACTCTACTTTGACTGTTTGGAAACAGCGGAATAAGCTCATAACAACACCTACATGGGCGGTAAGCACAGCTTGCCGCCCATTTTGAATGAAGAAAAAACAATGAAATAATTTTGTTTTATGATAAGAAAGAACAATGAAAAAGACGTTCGGTGTTTTGTCTTTGGAATATATGACGGGTAATTGAAGAGCAGATTACGGTAACGGCTGTCGGCGGATTCTCGGTGTTCTGGTTTGTATTAAGAAAAAGAAGCTTACCGACCTCTGGGTTCACATCATTTTGGGGTGTTTTTAGTATTTTTTTTAAGCAATTCTAAAAAAAATTTTCAAAAAAT
>CAJMEI010000167.1 GCA_905212395.1 uncultured Christensenella sp.
TAATAGCCGTTCTGCGTATAATTTTATTTAATTATAGTTTAATCAAAAAGTTTTTGACGATAAAACTATTATTTAACCGTAAACTTAACTTTTGGCTGATTCTTATTCTTTAACCGTCAATTCTCCGTTTTCCGCGTCTAGCTTTAATACCGCTCCTTCCGCAGGGTCGTTTTTTATAATATATTTAGCTATTAGCGTTTGCGCCGTATGAGAAATAAATCTCTTTAAAGGTCTTGCGCCGTAAACGGGGTCGTAAGCGTTGTCTACGATATAAGACTTTGCCTTTTCGCTAACCGTAAGCCCTAATCCCTTTTCCGCAAGAGTTTGTTTTAATTCGTTAAACATTAAGTCTACAATCTTAAAGGTTTGCTCTTTGCTTAAAGGCTTAAACATAATAATTTCGTCGAGTCTGTTTAAAAATTCGGGGCGGAACGAGCTTTTTAAAAGTTCGTTTACTTCATCTTTCGCCTTTTGAGAAATTTCTCCGTTTTCTATTCCTTCCAAAATATAAGACGAGCCTAAGTTAGAAGTTAAAATTATTACGGTATTTTTAAAATCAACGGTTTTTCCGAGAGAATCGGTAATTCTTCCGTCGTCTAATATTTGTAATAAAATATTAAATACGTCGGGATGAGCTTTTTCTATTTCGTCGAACAATACTACGCTATACGGTTTTCTTCTTACGGCTTCCGTAAGTTGTCCGCCTTCTTCGTAACCGACGTACCCGGGAGGAGCGCCTATTAAACGAGACACGCTGAATTTTTCCATATACTCGGTCATATCTATTCTTACGATATTTTTCTCGTCGTCGAATAGTTTTTGAGCCAGCGTTTTGGCAAGTTCGGTTTTACCTACGCCAGTAGGACCTAAGAATAAAAACGAACCTATAGGACGCTTTTTGTCGGCAATTCCCGCCCTTGACCTAAGTATTGCTTCCGCAACCTTTTTAACGGCTTCGTCTTGACCGATTACCCTTTCGTGTAAGACTTCTTCCAAATTCAAAAGCTTACTTCTTTCGCTTTCCATAAGTTTGGAAACGGGAATACCCGTCCAACGCCCTACGATTTTAGCAATTTCTTCTTCAGTAACTTTATCGTGTAAAAGTACGGAATTTTTCTTAACGATTTTTTCGCTTTCTTCAAGTTCGGAAATAAGTTTGGGTTTTACGCCGTATTCTAATTCGGACAATTTATTTAAGTCGTAATTTATTTTAGCTTTTTCTATTTGAGCGTTTACGTCTTCTAGCTTTTCCCTTAAACTTTGAACTTTTTTGATGGAATCTTTTTCGGCTTGCCAAGAAGCTTTCATTCCGTTATATTTATCTCTTAAAGACGCAAGCTCTTTTTTAATTTCTTCTAAGTGAGCTATGCTTAGTTTATCGTCTTCTTTTTTCAAAGCTTGCTCTTCTATTTCAAGTTGCAAAATTTTTCTTGAAATATCGTCCATTTCCGACGGCATAGATTGCATTTCGGTTTTAATCATAGCGCAAGCTTCGTCCACTAAGTCTATCGCTTTGTCGGGTAAAAACCTATCGGTTATATATCTATCCGAAAGCGTTGCCGCAGTAATTAAAGCGCTGTCTTGAATTTTAACGCCGTGATAAACTTCGTATCTTTCTTTTAATCCCCTTAAAATAGAAATCGTATCTTCTACGCTCGGCTGATTTACCATTACGGGTTGGAATCTACGCTCTAAAGCGGGGTCTTTTTCTATATATTGTCTATATTCGTCTAACGTGGTCGCGCCTACGCAATGCAATTCACCCCTAGCCAGCATAGGCTTTAACAAGTTGCCCGCGTCCATTGCGCCGTCCGTTTTACCCGCTCCGACTATTAAATGCAATTCGTCGATAAACAATATAATTTTGCCTTCGCTTTTCTTTACTTCGCCTAAAACCGCTTTAAGCCTTTCTTCAAACTCTCCGCGATATTTTGCGCCCGCGATTAAAGAGCCTATATCCAAAGAAAACAATTTTCTGTCTTTTAGTCCCGTAGGAACATCCCCTTTGGAAATTCTTATCGCCAAACCTTCTACTACGGCGGTTTTACCTGCGCCCGGCTCGCCGATGAGAACGGGGTTGTTTTTGGTTTTTCTAGACAAAATTTGTATTACGTTTCTTATCTCTTCTTCCCTACCGATAACGGGGTCTATTTTTTGCGCCCTTGCCCTTTCTACCAAATCTACGCCGTATTTATTAAGTACGTCGTACGTATCTTCGGGATTATCGGTGGTTACTCTCACGTTTCCCCTGATTTCCATTAACGCCTTCATAAAAGC
Source organism: uncultured Christensenella sp. (assembly GCA_905212395.1). Lineage (GTDB taxonomy): Bacteria > Bacillota > Clostridia > Christensenellales > Borkfalkiaceae > UBA4675. The sequence goes on from CAJMEI010000167.1 coordinate 2,278, forward strand.
GTTCATGTTAAAATTACAATTTTGCAATATGTTTTTTACGGTTTTATCTCCGCTTTCGCATAAAGCTATAAATAAATGCTCAACGGAAACGAAATCGTCGTTCATATCCGTAGCCTTTTTCTCCGCAGAATTAAAAACGTTATTTAAGTCCGGCGATAAATAAGTCGAACCGCCTGACACTTTGGGGAGCTTATCCACTTCGCTTCTACTTAAAAATTCGAGTTTTCTTAAATCTACTTCAATCTTTTCCAGCAATTTACATATCAAATTTTCTTTATCGCTCACAAGAGCTAAAAGTAAATGACTGCACGTTACTTCCGGATTGCCTTGATTTGTACAAATACTCTGCGCGCTGTTTATTACGTTTATAGAATTTTTCGTGTATTTTTCAGTATTCATATCAATCCCTCCCTTTTTTTAAGACAACAATATATATCCAAATTCTTTTTTTGTCAAGAGATTTTAAAAAAAAATTCAGAATAAAAAAGATTTTAAACGCAATACTATTTTTATGTTCAGTTCGCTAAAAAATATCAAAAATAAATTTTGATAAATTAGATAAAGGTGATTTGGATGTAAATGAAGATTTATATACTGAAGTATCTGATAATGTAAGTAAAGAAG
>CAJMEI010000168.1 GCA_905212395.1 uncultured Christensenella sp.
AAATAATTCAAGATACTAAAAATAATATAATTCTTTACGCGGGCGCGGGAACAGGTAAAACTTTTACAGTGGCTAATAAAATAGCTTACTATTTACAAAATCAAATACTTGGCGCAGATAAAATTTTATGTTTAACCTTTACGGTAAAAGCTTGTAATGAACTGATAGAAGAAATAAAAAAAATATGCGGTCGTCAAGACGTATTAGTAAAAACGATTCATGGTTTTTGCTATAAAATTTTAAAAGAAAAAAGCCTGTCGTTAGACGGCGTATACAATTCTCCCGATATTTGCGACGAAGTAGATTCTGAAATTATTTTACGGGAAAAATGTTTGCCTTATTTAAACGAAATTGCTTTTGCGGACCATTTAAAGGCAAGAGGGGCAAAACACGACCTTCAATGGCTAAAAACTCAGGATATAGCTTACCTTAACGATAAAATGTATTTTGCAGTAAAAGATAATCAAGGCTATTTTTTAATTTCTTACGACGGTAAAACTTTAAGGACTGACGAAAGTTTTAAAAGTGAAAAAAGCGGAATGGTTTGCCCGCAGTGTAAAACAAAACAAAAAAAGCAAGGTAATTTTTGCGAGGTCTGTTCTTACGATTTAAGATTGTCCGTACCGCCTTTTACCGTGCAAGTTAAGTCGTTAAGAAGTTTCGTTTCGTTTATTAAAAGATATAGAGCAATTTTAAATTATTATTCGGGTAATGACGAAGTAGATTATCAAAGAGTTTTCGATTATTTCTATAACAACGAAAGAGAAAAAATAGAAAAACTTTTATTGTATAAAGAAAGAGATTTTAATAAAAACGTAATAGATTTTTATTTTTTGTCCGCAATGCAAAAATACTGCGGAAAATTTATAACGTATTACAACGAATATTTAACGCAAAGAAATCAACTAGACTACGACGATTTAATCGTAAAAACCTACGAGTTGTTTAGTGTGTCCGATTATAAAGATTTGCCCGAATTTTCTTTAATTGTAATCGACGAAATGCAAGACACAAGCGAATTGGAATATTCGTTAATCAGTAAATTGTTTTCGGGACAAGTTATGTTGTGCGGGGACGTAAATCAATCTATTTACGGTTGGCGTGGAGCAAAACCGATAGAAATATTAAACGATTTTAAAGATAATTTTAACGCAACCGAATATCATTTAAATAAAAATTACAGGTCGAATAAAGCTCTGCTTGATTTTGGCGAAAAATTTTTAAAGAATGCGTTTTCAGAGAAAAACGAAATTTTACCCGTATCCTTAACGGAAGATGAAAAACCTATAATAAGAAAATGCGAAAATTTATCCGAAGAGGCAAAATTTATTTACGAAAAATGTTTAGCCCTAAAAGGAAGTAAAGCTATACTAACGCGAACTAATCATTACGGAAAACGTTTATACGAACGTCTTTGCGAAATAGACGGAGATTTAATTTTTACTTCCATAGAAGAAGAACAAAATTTATTAAAAAGTAAAATAGTAAAAGAGTTTGTAAGCTTTTTAAAAATTATATACAATCCCGACGATAAGTTTAACGTGGATAAACTTTTTACAGATTTAATTCCCAACGTCGGAGAGGTTGCCATAGATAAAATAAACTTACCGCTTTTAGCTGTGGATAGTTCCATATTTTTAAATAAATCTATTTACGAAGGGGTAGACCCGTATGCGGATTTGATTAAAGCTTTTGAAAATAAAAAAGTAGTCGTAATCGATATAGAAAGTAGCGGGTTAGACGTAGAAGAAAACGAAATTATACAATTATCCGCAAAAAAAATCGACGGTCAAACGTTTAATAGATTTATAAAAAATAAAAAACCGTTGGACGAACAGTCCGTTAAAGTACACGGTTTTACGCAAGAATTTTTAAATGAAAACGGGGAAGATTTACTTACCGTATTAAAGGATTTTTCCGCATTTATTAAAGATTGCGTTATCGTGGGGCATAATTCGTCAAACTTCGATTTACCCGTTCTAAAAAGAGTTTATAAAGAAAACGATTTAGAGTTAACATATTTATCCCATTACGATACGTTAAATCTAGCGAAAAAAATTATAAAAGACGTAAAAAACTATAAGTTGGCTACTTTATGCGAAAGATTATCAATCGTTAATCTTAAAGCTCACGACGCCTTTTTTGACGTGGAAGCAACTTTTAAATTATTAGAATACATAGTTAAAATATTAAAACAAACGTCTTTTTTGCGTATCGTAATTATTAATAAAAATAAAGATAAATTCTTTAATTTTGCAAATTTTTACAATAAGTTGAAAACTATGGGAACAGCTGAGTTTGTTTCTACTCTTACAAATTATTTGGTTGAATTTAATTCTGTAGACGAAGTTGTTAAAAACGTAAATTTTAACAGATTAAAGCGTTTTACCAAAAAGTTTAATTATTCGTTGCCGTTATTATCGGCAATTAAAGAGTTTTTAGACGAAAAAGACGATTATTTTGACGTTATAAAAACAATTCCTATTTTAACGATACATCAAGCTAAAGGAATGGAGTTCGATAACGTATTCGTGGCAGGGGTAGACAACTTCACTTTTCCCGATGAAATAAATTCTCACGGCGAACAAAGAAAGGTTTTTTACGTTGCGATAAGCAGAGCAAAAGTTAAATTATTCCTAACATTTTGCAATAAAAATGCTTTTGGAGGACAAAATCAGCCGTCAGACCTTTTAAAGCTTGTTTAAAGAAAATTTTTTAATAAAAAAAAACTGTTCAAAAATGTCGTATTTTAGCTAAACTTTTACAAAATTTTACAATTTTTACGAATTGATAAAATAAATTTTTTTTAAAAATGGTATTGAAATTTGATTGCAGA
>CAJMEI010000169.1 GCA_905212395.1 uncultured Christensenella sp.
TTTATTACTTTTTTATAATAATTTACGCTTTCTTTATACGGAAAATCACCGCCTGAAGAAAGCCATTTTTTTACCACGCCTTCCCCCGCGTTGTAAGCGTATAAAACGTGTTGTTCGTTTTTAAATTTTTCAAATAAATAGGATAAATATTTAATTCCGAACCGAATATTATCGGAAGGATTAAATAAATCGTAATCGTCTTCGCCAAGCATATCCGCAACGAAATTCGCGGTAGACGGCATTAGTTGCATAAGCCCTTTCGCCCCTGCGGAAGAAACGGCTTTTTTATTAAAAGAACTTTCGCAATAAATTACGGCGTACACAAGGCTACGCTCCACGTTGTAGGCTTCTGCATATTTTTTTACCGTTTTTTTATACCTATAAGGATAATTTATTACGACGGTTAAAACTATAAATAAAAATACGACCGTCCATATTAAAATTACTTTTGATATTTTTCGCATAGCGTAAGCACCTGTTTTTCCAGCGAAGGCAAATCTTCGTCGTTATATATAACAGTATGCTTAATTTTTGAATTTATAACGTATTCCTTTTGACTGTTTATCTTTTTTAAGGCAAACTCCTTGTCAATTCCGTCCCTTTTTTCTAACGAGTTCACTTGCTTTGTTAAATCGCGCTTAACAAGCCAAACTTCGTTAAAATAAAGCTCGGGATTAGTTATATCCGCAAGAAGCGGAATTTCGCAAAAATATGTTCCGTCGCCATAAGTTATACTTAGTAATTTTTGCATTACTTTTTCGTGCGTAATTTTATTTAATAGCGTTCTTTTACTTTGGTCGTTAAATATAATTTTACTTACGCTTTTTTTATCAAGTAAAATTTTATCGCCGTTTTTTATCGGATTTATTCCTAATTTTTCGGAAATTTCAAGCACGAAATCAGCATTATTCGATATAAGTTCGTTATAAATTTCGTCAGCCGAAAAAACTTTATAACCATTGCGTTTTAAAATATTGCAAACTTCGGTTTTGCCCGAACCTATTTTACCTGTAATTGCTATTCTCATTTTACTTCGTACCAGTTATTTCCGCTGTTTACGTCCGCTTCTAGTTTTACGGAAGTAAGCGGTATACTTTCCATTTCTTCTTTTAAAATTTTCTCAACTATTTGCATTTCTTCTTTGGGACAATCGACAACTAATTCGTCGTGAATTTGCAACACTAGCTTTGCTTTTAAGTTTTCTTTTTCAAGTCTTGAAAAAACTTTAATCATCGCAAGTTTTATTATATCCGCGCTACTGCCTTGCAACGGCATGTTCATAGACGCCCTTTCGCCGAACGCCCTTAAATTTTTATCGGACGAATTTATTTCTTTAATATAACGCTTTCTACCCATAAATGTTTTAACGTAACCGTTTTTTCTGGCGTATTCCACGTTAGACTCCATATACGTTTTAACTTCGGGATACTGCTCGAAATATTTATCTATATAGTTTTGAGCAGATTTAGTGGGAATTTTTAAGTTTTCGCCAAGTCCGAATCCGCTTATACCGTAAACTATCCCGAAATTTACGGCTTTTGCGCTACGCCTTTCTTCGCTCGTTACGCTTTCAACGGGTTTATTGAAAACTCTGCTCGCCGTAAGAGCGTGTATATCCACTCCGTCCGAAAACGCTTTTATTAAAGCTTTGCAACCCGAAAAATCTGCAAGCAACCTTAACTCTATTTGAGAATAATCGCTACTTACAATACAACCGTTTTCGAAACGCGAAATAAAAGCTTTTCTCAGTTCTTTGCCTTCCTCGCTACGAACGGGAATGTTTTGCAAGTTCGGCTCGGAACTGGAAAGCCTTCCCGTAGACGTCAAGGTTTGATTAAAAGTGGTATGAATTATATCCCCGCTTTTTCTAATTATTTCTCTCATTGCGTCGATATAAGTGCTTTTTAATTTAGCGACTTTTCTATACTCTAAAATCAATGCGACTAACGGATGAGCGTCCGCAAGTTTTTCTAAAACTTCCGCTTTTGTGGAATATCCGCCCGTTTTTAGTTTTTTTCCGCCCTTTAAACCTAATTTTACAAACAATAAATCAGACAACTGTTTGGGCGAATTTACGTTTATTTCACTGCCCGTGTAAGTATAAATTTCGTTAAGAAGATTTTTTAATTTTTCATCGTAAGAAACGGACATTTTATTTAAACAATTTTCGTCTACTTTAAACCCGACGTTCTCCATTTCGTACAACACGTCGCATAAAGGAAGTTCCATATCGTAGTATAGTTTTTCCATATCTTGCGTTTTAAGCTCTTGTTTTAAAGTTTTACAAATTTCGTTTAACGCATATGCGGGAAAATCGGGCGAATAAGAATATTCTTCGCATAAGCCGTTTATGGTAAGTTCCCTTCCCGTAAATGCTGTTAAATATTTCAAAATAGAAACGTCGTCGCAAAAACAGTTTATTTTAATACCGTATTTTTCTAAATATCTTCTAGTTTTTTTCTTGTCTAAAAGTACGCATTTCTTTTCGGAAGCAAAAAAGTCTTTAAAGATAAAACTTACGTCTTCGGGCGAAACGCCTTCGTCCAAAAAGTTTTGCGTAAAGGTAATTTCGTACTCTTTTTCACCGTTGTAAAAATTTATTCTATCCTCGAATACAAAACTTACGAAATCGCTTTTTTCAAGAATTTCTTTGGCACTTTTACTATCGGTTAAATTGATTTTTTCAATTTCGGTTTTCTTTTCTTTCTCACCCGATAAATCGAAGTTTAATTTTTTTAAAATATTTAAAATACGATATATTTGTATAATTATGAATCTACAACATAAGAGTTATGCGAATTGTAAAGCAATATCTTTGTGCGCATAAGTGC
>CAJMEI010000170.1 GCA_905212395.1 uncultured Christensenella sp.
TGGCTACAACCTGGAACAGCATTGCCACCCGTGATATCCGCCTTCTGAAAAAACAGATGAGTATTTTTTAAATTATAAGATAAAAAAAGAAAAAATATTTAGATATAATTTCACAAATTTAGCAAGTAACGAAATTTTACCTTTTTTTAAACGTCAGGAAAAACAAGGCGAACAAGTAGTAATACTTGGCGTTGGACAATTTATTTATAGAAAGGGTTTTGACGTTTTAATTAAAGCTTGCGCTCATTTGCCCGTAAAACTCGTTTTAGTAGGTGGAGAGCCTACGAAAGAATATTTAGAAATAATAGATAAAGAAAAAGTTAAAAACGTAGAATTTTACTCTTTTAAAGGTAAAAATGATTTGGCAAAAATCTATTTAGAATCCGATATTTTCGTTTTGCCTACGCGCGACGACCCTTGGGGACTTGTAATCAACGAAGCAATGAATTATTCCTTGCCGATAATAACAACCGATAAATGCGTTGCGGGGCTTGATTTGGTAGAAGAAGGTAAAGGTGGATTTATAGTAAAAAGCGACAGCGTTTCCGAATTATCGCAAGCGATAACTAAATTGTTAAATTCCGATTTAAGAATAAGTTTCGGTAAATTTAACAACGAAAAAATTCAAGGAAATACCATAGAGAATATGGCGAAATCCGTAGAGAGAGCTTTAAAAAATGGAAAATAAGGAATTAGAAACTTTACCCTTACCAAAAGCGACGGGGCTTTTAAGGGAATTGCAAATTGCATATTTAAATTTAATGAAAAAAATAGATAAAGCGTTTCGCGAAAACGGCATAAATTACACTTTGGGCGCCGGTAGCGCGATAGGCGCGATAGTTCACAAAGGTTTTATCCCGTGGGACGACGATATAGACGTTTTAATGGATAGGGATAATTACGATAAATTTTTATCTTTAAAAGATAAAATTTTACCCGAAAACGTAATTTTTAAAGATTATTTTTCGGATAATTCTTTAAACGTTTTACTCGGTAAAATTGTGGATACTGCCACTACCATGATAACCGTTGACCAATACGGAAGGAAAACCGTTAGCGGTGTAGCAATGGACGTAAGTTGTTTCGACTATGTTCCCGAAAATAAAATAAAAAGAAAATTACAGTGGTTTAATTCTATTAAAGCTTTAATTTTAGTAAACGGGATAGCTCCGCAAAATCACGGTAAGCTTATAAAAATTTACGGAAATTTTTTGCTTAAAACAACTAAAAACAAGCCTAAAAAAATAAAAAAATTAGTAGATAAAATTAAAAAATATAACGGAAAAAGCAATACGGTAGCCGAAATGCTTTATCTTGGCGGAAACAAAATTTATTTCGATAAAGATATGTTTTCTTCTTTTATAGACGTCGAATTCGAAGACGCTAGGTTTATGATTACGGCAAAATACGATTATTATTTAAGAAAACGTTATCAAAGAGATTATACCGTTTTACCGCCCAAAGAAAAAAGACTTTCCTGGCACAACTGCATTTATTTAGACGTAAATACTCCGTTTAAGGATTATAAAGAAAATGAAGTATAGTGTAATAGTTCCCCTATATAACGCTGAAAGCACTATTAAAGCTTGTATTGACAGTGTTTTAAATCAAACGTATAAAGACTTTGAGCTTATAATCGTTGACGACGGCTCAACCGATAAAGGCGGAGAAATCTGCGATGCTTATGCGTTAGAAAACGACAAAATTAAAGTCATTCATAAACAAAACGGTGGAGCGGGAAAAGCGAGAAATACGGGTATAGAAGCGTCTAGCGGAGATTACGTTTTGTTTTTAGATGCTGATGACGTTTGGGAAGAAAATTTACTTGAACATGTAAGCGACTTTTCTTGTGACGTAATAGTATTCGGGTATAAGATTGCTTACAGTAAAAAAACTTTTGACAAAAAGTTAATAGATGAAAACCGCGTATACGACGTCTGTACGGCAGTAGAATTATTAGAAGAGCGTGGGGCGTTGAACGTAGTATGGAATAAAGTTTATAAAAGAATACTAATAAAAGATTTATTTTTCCCGTTAGAAAACTCCTGTGAAGACCTTATATATAATTGCAGGGTATTTAGAAAAATAAAAAACGTTGCTATTTTAAAAGATGAACTATATGTTTATAATAGAAAACAAGATTTGTCATTAGCAAACAGATATGATCGTTCGTTAAACGAAAACATTATAAAAGCAAATCGGGAAAGATTGGATTTATATAACGAAATAGGTTTTAAAGGCGAAAAAGCAGATAAAATATTTGCACTTAAATACATTGGTTACGAGTTTTCTAAAATACCAAATATTTTCAGGAAGAAAAACGGTTTAAATATAAAAGAAAAATACAGGGAATTAAAATCTGTTATTACCAACAAAGAAAGTAAAAGCTATTTTAAAAAGGTAAAAGTAAAAGGTTTTTATAAAAAACTATTAAAATTTCATGTTTTAACAAAAAGTAGTTTTTTGGCTTACGTTAATTTTTCATTAATGTTTTTCATTAGAAACAATATGACTAAATTGTACAGAATAATCAGGAGAAAATAAATTGAACAAGGAAGAAAGAAGAAGAGACGTTTACTATATTACTCTATACGTTTTGATTATTATAGCGGGGGCTTGTGCTGTTTTTGCACAACTTCCCGACGTAATAGCTATTTCTGCACTAAAAAATATTCTTACTTACGTCCCTTGGGTGTTCGTTGCCGTATATTCTTTTATATATACTTGCAGGGTTTACTATACGGATTTAAAGATTTTTATTTTGCCTGCAATTATGTTATTTATTTATGTGTTAGGAGGAATCTTCGGAATATCTTATAAATTT
>CAJMEI010000171.1 GCA_905212395.1 uncultured Christensenella sp.
ATTTTGATATAATTTTTTTAATTGTTATTATCGCAATAAAAAGTAATAGGGGACTGATATGAAAAAAATATTAGTATTTATTTTTTCAATAGCGTTATGCTTGTCGCTTTCGTTATTTACAATTTCATGCTCTAAGGGCAATAGCGGGGATTCAAGTCTTACAAGTTCAAAATCGGACGTGTCGTCTGAAGATAGCTCTAAAGTTCCAAGTTTAGTCGATTCATCTTTAAGCGAAGGTTCATCGGAAATAAGCGAAGGTTCATCGGAAATAAGCGAAGGTTCATCGGAAATAAGCGACAATTTATCCGAAACAAGTAAAAGTTCATCGGAAATAAGTTCTAGCCAAGAACAATCTTCTTCTAATTCGCAAAACGAAGAAAATTTAAAAAAGATAAACGAAGTTATCAAAGCTATTTCTATTTTACCCGATAACGTTACTCTTGCCGACAAAAATGCAGTAGAATCAGCTAGAAATTTATACGATTTACTTGCTAACGATTTAAAAAATTCTGTTACGAATTATTCTAAACTATTAAATTGCGAAAATCAAATTTCACAATTACTTACAAATTATGTAGTAACTATTTATACAAACGGCGGAGTCGTAAGCGGGGCAACCGATAACGGTAACGGTACTTTTTCGTTAGTTTTAAGCGGTGAAAACCAAACCGTAACTCCCGCAACTAAAGAAGGTTTAATTTTTGACGGATATTATTTAAAAGCCGATTTTAGCGGTGAAAAAGTAACTGCGGTTACGGGGGCAACCACCTTATACGCAAAATTCAGAACTAAATCTTTTTCGGAAGGCGTACAAGTAAATTACGAATTAAACGGAGGATATATATCTAGTTTATTTGATTTAAACGCATATTTTTCTATAAAACACGTTAATAAAAGCGCGTTTGCGTTTAACAGTTCGGAAGTATTTATTTATAATTCTCAAATGCTTTCTTCCGATATAGGAAATTCTTATACGTATTTCTTAAAAATTAAAATTTCGGAATTAAGTAACGGTTTTTATTGCATAAACGAAATAATAAATAGCGGAACGGCGTTAGACGACGCGCATAAAAACGACGGAACTTACATATTCGTACATTCGGCTTATTCTTGGGCTTATGAAATTATAAAAAGTTGGGAAGTCGGTAAAACGTTATATTTAAATAAAGAATTACCTACTTATCAAAGCTCCACCAATAACGACGAAAATTTCGACGGATTACTATGTGTTCCGTTGACTAGCGGTATAGTAACTTATTATGAAAAACCGCAAGACCTTCCTACGCCTTTTAAACAAGGCGCGTCTTTTGAAGGGTTTTACGATAACGCAAGCTTTACGGGAAATAGAGTAACCGAAATAAACGGCGAAATGAATTTATACGCTAAATGGTCGCAATCGAGTTCGCCTTTATCTAGAGTCAGCGACGTTGCAAACACTAATACGGTAGATAATTTAATTTATTCAAGCGATAACGGTTCGGTTAGTTTTACTAGCTCTAATCCGTCATTATACGTTATTTCAAACGGACAAGGAAGGGTAAACGCGATAAATCAAACGCATAAAAAACAAACCGTAACGATTACTGCAATCGTAAATACAAATGGTCAAACACAAACTTATTCTAAAAACATTACGGTAAATCCTATTAACTTTTACAGTATAAGTTCAACTCCGGTCGCTACTTATTTTTCAATCGGTTCGTTCTCTTCGTATATGAAATATAACGATAGATATAAATCTAACGGAACATATTTTTCGGACTCAACCAAGAGGGCGCTTGATATAATTTATTATTCTTTTATTTATTTAGATTCGCAAGCAAACGTTTCGCTCGATACTAGATATTTACAAGAAGTAAGAAAGCTTCGTGAAAATAAAGTAAGAATAGTTGCCAGCGTTTCGGGGGTAAGCGCAAGTTCCAGCGCAGATTTTAGAACTATATGTTCTAACGACGATTTGCTCAATAAATTCGTAAAAAATTTAATGGATTTAGTAGAAACCAATAATTTAGACGGTTTGGATATAGACTGGGAAGCTGTTGATACTACTAATAGACCTTACGCCGATTTAATGAATAAGTTAATGAAAGCTTTAAGGGAAGAAATGAGTTCGCGTCAACAAGAGGGCGGTTCGCCGTATCTTTTATCGTGCGCAGTTCCTGCTAGCTCTTGGGGATTAGGCACGGAAAGATTTGACTTTAAAACTCTAAATAATTACGTAGATTACGTTAATTTAATGAGTTACGATCTACATAATACAGGCTTAACGTCTCATTTGTCGCCTATGTATTCGACTTCGGTAAACGGATTATATAAATTCGGTTGCGACTGGGGATTAAATAAACTCGTTGAATTAGGATTATCTCAAAATAAAGTTATAATAGGTAGCGCAGGCTACGGAAAAGCTTATAAAGTTACGGGATCATTAACTAGCGGAAATAATCCCGAACTCGGAATAAGCGGAACTTTAACCGCAATTAGCGGATACGAAGGCTCATTTGCTTCGGGAACGGTTTACGGAAACGTTATATCGCAACTTATCAGTTCGGGTAGATACGTTAAAAAAATAGAGTATAATTCAAGCAATCAAATAGTTGGTTCGTACCTTTACAGTTCTCAAGACAATATTTACGTGACTTACGATAGCGAAGAAGTCGTAAAAGCCAAATACAATTACGCAAAACAAAAAGGCGCGGGTATTATGTGTTGGTGTTATTCGGAAGACACGTCCGATAGCGTAATTAACGCAATTAGTTCTTTAATTTAATTAAAATAAAATGAATTGTCAAACTAAGCGCAACACTTAGAGAGAAAAAAGTTA
>CAJMEI010000172.1 GCA_905212395.1 uncultured Christensenella sp.
TGGATGCTCTACAGCAGAACTTTCCATGGAGCAGAAAAATGAGATCAGCCACCGGGGGAAAGCCCTTCGGGAGATATTTGCAAAGGCGATTTTTTATATTTATGCTACGTTTCGGGCGAAGATATCAAAGTAAAAATTTATTATCAGGATTTATCTTGCGTGGAGCTTTCCACAGAGATAGAAGGTCAAGACGTAAAAATAGATTATCAAGAAAAACTCCGCCTATACGTCGTTAAAAAAGGTGTTTTAAGTTCTTACGAATATGAAAACGGCGTATTTACGAAAACGAGTTTAAAAAAGAACGTAAGTAAAATTTACGCGATTAAAGGTTCAAAAGCGGTATTTAGGGACGGCGAAGGAAAAATAAGATTGTGTTTTAATCTTTTTGAATAAAGGAGAGTTATGAAAGACTACGTTTTACAAGAAGGACAAGATTATTATTTTGACGATAGCGGTAATTTATTTGCCTGCGAAGACGGCGTTTTCGTAAAATACGACGCGAATTTAAATAAAAGCGTTATATGCTACGGCGGTGAAAAACGAACGCTTTTCGACGGCAAGCAACTTTATATAACAAAGCGTAATTTTTACGTATAAAAGGAGAAAAATGAGATTAGATAAATTAAAAAAACAAGCGGAACTCGTTTTAACAAGTTCGAAACAATCGGACTACGATAAAATGAAGCAAGACGTAGAAAAGGCAAAGAGCGATTATTTTGATAAAACCGTAAACAAAAAAGGTTCTAAGGCGGATTTATCGAGATTTACAAGCGACGATATTAAGGAAATCGCAAAGAGAATTTTAGAAGAAGATTATCGAAACGAATATAACGCCGTTCAAGATAAATTAGACGACGTTACGGATAAATCTAAGGAAAAACTCGCAAACGGTAAAGCTTCTTATTTAAATAACAAACTTGCGGTAGAAAACGGTCAAGAAGAAAAAAAAGTCAATTCAAACGAAAAGGCGTTTAAAAACGATATAGCTCGCTCGTCCATTATAGAACAATCTCTTGGCGAAATAGAAAAGCAAAAGGACGATGAAATTAAAATTTTAAAAGACAAGTACGACGAATTGGAAACTTTGCTAAACGAAAAGATAGACAAGGCGGAACAAAGGGCGGAACAGAGCAAAAGCGATATTGCCAAAAGATACGATTTCGATTTGGAAGACAAATACAACGAGCTTTCTAGAATTGCAAACACTTCCTACGGAAACTCTTTGACGGATAAAGATAAAGCCAAAGAATATTCTTCGCAAATCGTTAAAATTTTAGGCAATTACTTAAAGAAATTATCGGCAGACGACGCGAAAAAAGCTATAAAAGACGATATTTTTATTAAAAACTCAACTACCGAGCAAGAAAGAAAAGCGTTACTTGCAATGCTCGGCTAAAAACTAAATAAACTCCAAAAGGCTTTTAGTTAAGGGGATAAAACTTCTTAACGAGGGATAATCGGTAAAGAATTGCGGTTTAAAACGCCGAAATTATTAGCCGTAGCGTTTAAAAAAGCTCGAATTTTGTAAAAAACGACGTTTTTACGATTGTCTTTTTATTGACAAATATAGGTAATTATTATATAATAACCGAGATACGAGCAGAACGGAAAATTTATAATATTTTTCCGCTAAACGATAAAGCCTTTTGGAGATTTTTTTTATGAAAATGGCAAAAACTTACAATCCCAAAGAATTTGAGGATAGAATTTACAAAGATTGGGAAGACAACGGATGTTTTTCGGCTTCCGTTAATTACGATAAAGTTCCTTTTACGATAGTTATCCCGCCACCGAATATTACGGGACAACTTCACATGGGACACGCTTTAGACGATACCATACAAGACGCTATCATTCGTTATAAGAGAATGAGAGGGTTTGAAACTTTGTGGCTTCCGGGAACGGACCACGCTTCTATCGCGACCGAAGTTAAAATCGTCGACCAACTCCGCAAGGAAGGTATTGACAAACACGATATAGGAAGAGAAGAGTTTTTAAAAAGAGCTTGGGCGTGGAAAGATAAATACGGCGGTAGAATTGTAGAACAGCTAAAACACCTAGGTTGTTCTTGCGATTGGAACAGGCTTTCTTTTACTATGGACGACAAGTGCAACAAGGCGGTAAAAGAAGTTTTCGTAAACCTTTACAACAAAGGATTGATTTATAGGGGAAGCAGAATTATAAATTTCTGTCCCGTATGCGGAACCGCGCTTTCGGACGCGGAAGTAGAGTATGCGGAAGAAAACTCTTTCTTATGGCATATCAGATACGATTTTGCCGACGGTAGCGGAAGTGTTACCGTAGCTACCACTCGTCCCGAAACTATGTTCGGCGACACTGCGGTAGCGGTAAATCCCAACGACAAAAGATATGCGGGACTAGAAGGTAAAAAGCTTATTCTTCCTATCGTCAACAAAGAAATTCCTTTAATTTACGACGAATACGTAGAAACCGAATTCGGTACGGGCGCGGTAAAAATCACTCCCGCGCACGACCCCAACGACTACGCCATGGGCCAGGCCCACGACCTCGAGCAGATCAACATCTTCGACGAGCACGCCGTCGTGGTGGACGGCTACGGCGAGTTCTCCGGGATGAGCCGCGACCAGTGCCGCGAGGCCGTGGTGGCGTGGTTCGAGGAGCACGGCCTGCTCGAGAAGGTCGAGGCCTATACGAACAACGTGGGCTACTCCGAGCGGACCAGCGTCGCCATCGAGCCGAAGCTGTCGATGCAGTGGTTTCTGAAGATGGACGAGCTGTCCAAACCCGCATTGCAGGCCGTTATG
>CAJMEI010000173.1 GCA_905212395.1 uncultured Christensenella sp.
GTTGCCGTTCGGCAACGCCCTATTATTTCTATATAATACCGCCTTTTATTCTTTACGCAAAAAAATAAGCGTATAGACCGTTAATCGACTTATACGCCACTTTTTTATAATTTTATTAGCCTAAACTATGAGATATATACGACAAATGGTCGCCAACCCTTTCCAAGTTAGAAACTAAGTTTATAAACACGCTGTTGCTTTCCGCCCTACACTCTCCATTATTTAATCTATCCATATGAGAATTGATTAAAGATTTTCTTAAAGCGTCTACGCTGTCTTCTAACTCGTCTATTTCTTTAATTCTTTTTTTTCTTTCTTTATTGTCAGCGTCTAAAACAAGTCGTTTTATTCCGTCTTTCATTAAAGAAAGTTTATTGAACATTAAATTTAATTCTTCTTTAACTTGAGGAGAAAAAATTAAATCTTCCCTTACTTCACGCCTTGTATATTTTAATACGTTTTCCGCTAAATCGCTTATTCTCGTAATATCCGAATTTGCGGAATGAAGATTAGTTATAGTTTTCTCGTCTTCTTTAGAAGTGTCGCAAGTAGATACGTTTATTAAATATTTTGTAAGCTTTCTACTTGCGTAGTTTATTCCTTCGTTATACTTAAATACTTCTTCGCACTCGCTATCGTCTTTCGCGATAAAAAATCCTAGCGCCCTTTCAAGGGAGTTCATAGACATATCTAACATTCTCATCGCTTCTTTTTTCGTGTTCTCTATCGCTATTGCGGGCGAAGTTAATAAACGCCTATCCAAAAATACGCTGTGTCCGTCATCTTCTTCATTTTCGCCCTTGTCCTTAATTACGAATTCCGAAATTTTTACTATTTGTTTAGTAAACGGCAAGAATATTAAAGTACACATAGAATTAAACGCTAAGTGGAAAAGCGCAAGTTGCATTGACGGGTGTTTAATTTTACACCATAATCCGCTTTGGAAGTTTTTCCAACATAAAAGAACTATAAAGAATATTATAGAACCTAAAAAGTTAAACAATAAGTGGATAAACGCCGCCCTTTTCGCGTTAGTGTTTGCGCCAACGGAAGATATAAGCGTGTATACGCAAGTACCGATATTAGTACCTAAAACTATGTAATAAATAGAATTTCCGCCACCGCCTATTGTAATTCCCTGCAAGGTCATTGCGATTAAAACGCCCATAATAACGGTGCTTGATTGAACTATTATAGTCGCGACTATTCCGAATAAAAACAATAGGAACGGGTTTTTAAAACTATGCAACATATCTATAACGAATTTCGATTCCGCAAATTCCGCCATAGAACTTTTCATAATTCTAAGTCCCACAAACAAACAGCCGAGTCCCGCAAAAAACATTCCTATTTGTTTGACTTTTTCTTTTTTAGAAAAAATAGACATAAAAATGCCGATGCAAGAGAACAAGCTAAAAAACATTCCCAAATCGAAATCGTTACCGCCTAACGCGCTTAACGACGTAATAATGGAAGTAATTGTCGTTCCGATATTAGCCCCGAAAATAACGGTTGTAGCCTGCATTAAATCGACCACGCCAGCATTTACCAAGCCTACGACCATTATAGTGGTTGCCGAAGAACTTGCGATAATTGCGGTTGAAACCGCACCTATTCCTACGCCTAATAACCTATTGCCTGAAATTTTGTTAAACATTTTTTTAATGCCTTTGGTGGCGAGCTTTTCCATATTTTCGCTTAGCAATTTAACGCCTACCAAAAACACCCCTAATCCGCTTAACAGTAATATAATCGCTTCTACAATTTTCATATTCTACTATCCTTTGTCAGTTTCTAATCGCTTGATAAGATTTGACATTTCTTTTTCGAAATGAACGCCGTAAAAGTGTTCTTTATCGGAAATTGTAGAGATTATGCAATTAACAACGAAATCCGCCGAAATTTTTGCAGATTCGAAATAACTATACCCTTTTTCAACTAACGCCACGAATACGGAAGCGTAAATATCGCCCGTTCCGTGATAAGAAGTGGAAATTTTTTCGTGCACGTAAACTTCGCAGGTTTTTTCTTCTAAATTATAAATGCAAACGCCCGTTTTCCCTTTTTCTTCAACGCCTTTCAAAATTACGCTTGCGTTAAACGTTTCCGAAAGTCTTTTAGCAAGCGTTTTAATCTCCTCTCTATCAAACGACTTATAATCTATATCCAAAAGCAGACAAGCTTCGCTGACGTTAGGAAGTATTACCGTTGCGTCATAGCAAAGAGCTTTCATAGCTTTAACGTATTCTTTGTCAAATCCGGGATAAAGTTTTCCGTGGTCAGCCATTGCGGGGTCAACGTAAATTTTACCGTTTGAAAGGCTTTTCTTTATTCCGTTTAATTTATTTACTAAGTACGAATTGCCAACGTAACCCGTATATAACGCGTCAAAGGAAAAATTTTGTTTTTTCCACATTTCGATTATATCGTCTATTTGAGCGTCTAAATCAAATTTTGTAAATCCGCTGAACATAGTATGATTAGATAAAATAGAAGTTGGTAAAACTGCGGTTTCTATTCCGAGAGCGGACATAACGGGCAACGCTACCGTTAAGGAGCATTGACCTACGCACGATAAATCTTGAACTGTTAAAATTCTTTTTGTGTCCATAATATTTTTCCTCTTTCCTCTCACGATATAGATTACAACATTTTTGGCAACGTCGTCAACTATTTTTAAAAGGTTAAATTTTCAAATTATAAAAAAATGCGGGAAAACGCTATC
>CAJMEI010000174.1 GCA_905212395.1 uncultured Christensenella sp.
TATTAAAATTAATATAAAAGTTGACAAACTTATAATTAAATGCTAAAATTTATTAGAAATGCTTTTTAAGGAGAATACTATGAAAAAAATCATTAGTATCGCACTAACTTTAATATTAGCGTTATCGGTTATGACCTTTATAGGTTGTAAAAAAGATAGCGGAGTAAGTAATAAGGAAACTACTTTTGTTTACGAATTGAAAAAGAACGTTGACGAAGGCGGCAACAAAGACGATTATTACGTTATAAGGGGCTTTAAAGTTTCCGACGAAGACACGGCCAAAATGGACGACGGGGAAATCGTTAAAAAAGAAATGGTCGTTCCCGCAACGTATAATAATCTTCCCGTAAGAGAAATAAGAGAAGGCGCGTTAAAAAATCAAAAGATAATAACCAAATTGTCTTTTGAAAAAAATGCCGACGGAACTTTTAATATTCAGACCATAAATTCGGGCGCGTTTGCAGGTTGCGTAAATTTAACCGAAATAGAATTGCCTTTTATCGGTAAAAGCGTAGACGCCGTAAACGAAGAAAAATTGTTCGGATACGTTTTCGGAGAAGAGCAAATAGACGGTTGTACTTCCGTAGAGCAATACTATAATTCGGGAACGGACAAAAAAACCTATTATATTCCCTCTGGTTTAACGACCGTTACCTTAATCGGAGATAAACTTCCTATTTATGCTTTTTGCGGAAATACCGTTTTAAAGAAAGTAGTATTAAATTCTTCCGTAACGGCTATTCCGGAAGGCGCTTTTAAAAGCTGTACGGCGTTAGACGAAATAGTTTTACCGGATTCCGTAACCACAATCGGCGACAACGCGTTTAACGGTTGTACGGGATTATACGGAATTGACTTTAATAAAGTTACTTCTATCGGAAATAGCGCTTTTAAAGGTTGCGCGAAATTAGGCTTTGGCGAAAACGTTTTAACTATTTCTTCTACCGTAGAAACTTTGGGAGAAAGCGCTTTCGAAGGTTGTACGACTATAAGTAAACTATCCGTAGCTTGTAAAGTAATTCCCATTAACGCATTTGCGGGTTGTAGCGGTTTAACGTACGTTGACTTAACTTGTTTATCTAACGGAACTGTTAAAAACGGAGCGTTTATTAACTGTGAAAAGTTAAAATCTGAAAACGTTACGAATTTAACTAATTATACCGTAGAAGGTAAAGCGTTTGATTTTTGACGATATTTTATAAAAGATTTATAAATTTTAAAAGGGTAACGAAAATTCGTTATCCTTTTTTAATAAGTTTTGCTTTATAAGTAAACTAAATAAAAAGTAATAACTAACGCTAAGTAAAATATTATATTACTATGGAAAAAGTAAAAATAATTTTAGCGGGAGCGCTGTGGGGCACTGTAGGATTATTTGCGCAAATTTTGTTTTGTTACGGATTTAGCGCGTATCAAGTAGGAGCGATAAGATTTATTTTATCTGCTATATTCATTACCGTTTTCGCATTATTCTACGATAGAAGGCTATTTAAAATAAAAATAAAACATATTTTTCTATTTGCTTTAACGGGGCTTTTTAATTTCTTAACTACAATATGTTATTATAACTGCATTTCGGTTTCGGGTTCATCTCTTGCGTGCGTGCTACTTTATACAACGCCGTTTTTCGTGCTAGGGTATACGATACTATTTTTAAGAAAAAAAATTAACGCCGTTTGTGTGTTGTCTATAATTTGTTGCGTAGTTTCTTGCTGTTTTGCTAGTTCTGTGTTTTCTGCCGAATTTTCTTTGTTGGGCTTTTTATGGGGAATAGCTTCCGCTATTTTTAACGGAGCGGTTACTATATGTAGCGTTAAACTAATTAGACTCGGGTACGACGGTTTAAGCGTTTCGATTTATTCTTTTATATTCGGCGGAATTATTTCGAGTTTTTGGGTAAACAGCCTATTTACGGCTTTATGCGCTTGCGGAATAAATTGTACGCTTTCTTGCGTTTTTATTGCTTTAACGAGTACCGTTATACCATATTCGCTTTACTTTGTATCCTTAAAAAAAGTAGAAGAAGAAAAAGCCGTAGTTTTAACTTCTTCAGAACCGTTCGTTGCTACGGTTTTAGAAAGTATTTTATTGCGCTCTTTCCCCGATAAAAACGTCTTTTTCGGACTTATAGGCGTATTTATTTCGGTTTTAACGGTAAGTTTAAGCGATAAAAAAACAAAAACCCAAATGCAATTTAAATTGAAAAAAACTTAATGGAGTTGTCGTTTTATTTTAAGTATTTTTTAACTAATTTTTACTTTATTTCATATATAAAATGCGTCCCAAAAGCTAGATAAACTTTTGGGACGCATTGTATTTTTTGTTAGTTAACAAATATGTTTTTTATTTAAAATATCTTTCCAATAAACCTTTAAACGCTTTTCCGTGTCTTGCTTCGTCGCGAGCCGGCATTTTTACCGTGAGTCGGCATTTTTACATCGAAAGAATTATTCTTCCTCAAAAGCGTCTTTTCCAAGACCGCATACGGGGCAAACCCAATCTTCGGGGACGTCTTCCCACTTAGTGCCGGGAGCGACGCCGCTATCCGGATCGCCGAGAGTTTCGTCGTAAACGTATCCGCAAGGACAAACGTATTTTTTCATAAACCAGACCTCCTATAAGTTGTTTTTCGCTATTTTTTCCGTTTATGCGCCGTGCCTGTTCATTATCAGGGATATGGTATCCATAATCTTATCGTG
>CAJMEI010000175.1 GCA_905212395.1 uncultured Christensenella sp.
AGTATGGCGCAAGCGAAACAAATTTTGCATCGCTTTTTCCGAATATGTCAAATCCCGCGTTACAAAACGCCGATATAGAAATAAATACGGCGTAATATATGCCTTTAAGGCTATAATCGGGTATAAATCTAATTAAAAGTAATAAACAGCCCGAAAATTCAAAAATAAACGTGCCGATAATTATTCTTTTTAAAAGCGGTTTAAAGTTTATTAGGTTAGATTCTCCCGCCGTTTGCATAAATACGGTTCTTTGGTAAAGCCCCATATTCTTTTTAATTAGCGCAATCCCTACCGAAACGAATGTCATAAACCCTATTCCGCCTACTTGTATTAAAGCTAAAATAGTAATTTGACCGAATAACGTCCAGTGCGTGGCGGTGTCGTAAGCAACTAAACCCGTTACGCAAGAAGCGCTTGTTGCAGTAAACAAAGCGTTTATATAAGAAGTTTTTTCGCCGTCTTTAGTGGCTATGGGTAAAATTAAAAGTATACTGCCTACTAAAATTACAAGCGCATATCCTATCGCAAGTATTTGCCAAACGGATAGCTTAATATTCTTTTTCATATCACGGAGATTATACTACTAAAAATTTTTAAAGTCAAATAAAAAGTGGGACTAGGTAAATCTTGGGAATTTTGAAAAAAAGTCTAAATTTTACTTTAAATTTTTACAAAACGAATTTTGAATGAAAATTTTTTATGGGATACTTCTTTGCGGAGAAAAAAATGTAAGAAATAGTTAAATTAGATTTACAAGTAGATGAATTGTAATTAAAGAAAGCAAAAAGAGGAACGAGAGTAGAACTGCCAATGTATGACGGATATACTATCAAAAAAATCAATCTTACGTTGTTTCGGGGAGGCGCTAAAACAGCCCTAATTCCAAATTGTTTTTCGACGGGGCAACTTTTTTTGCGTAAACGTCTAATTTATAGGGAGTCGTAACAGGCAAAACAATGCCGTTTGCTTTGCAATCGGGGCGAAGTTTAAAGGCAACCTACTTGTCGTAGAGTGCCTTTCAATTTAATAATACTATCTTAATATACTCAATCGTTTTTTACGTGTACGTCAAGTTGGTTGTACGGAATACTTATGCCGTTATTATCAAAAGCTATTTTTACATTTTCAAGCATATCCGCTTTTAAAGAATGGTAGTCTGAGTTTTTACACCATATTTTAGCGGTTAAATTTATACTGCTTGCGCTATGTTCGGTCATTCTGACCGTAGGTATAGGTTCAGTTTCAACTAACGGATTATTTCTTGCGACATTCAGAATAATATTCTTTGCCTGTTCAAAATCGTCTTCATAAGAAATAGAAAAAACTATATCGACTCTTCTCATTTCTTTTTCGCTGTAATTTACTATTTCCGAAGATGACAATTTTCCATTAGGAATATAAATCATTTTATTATCGGTAGTTCTTAGTTTAGTATAGCAAATAAGCACGTCTTCAACCGTTCCTTCATATCCGCACGCAGAAACGTAATCGTCCACTTTAAGCGGACGGGTAATAAGCAACAGAATACCGCCTGCCAAGTTAGAAAGAGTTCCGTTTACAGCCATACCTATTCCAACTCCCAACGAAGCAATTAAAGCAGTAATACCGCTTGTATTTATACCTAAATAGCCGATTAAAGCGATTACTATTAATACTTTTAAACTAACTTTAAATACGTTACTGAGAGTCCTATAAATAGTCTTGTCAATCTTTTTTTGTTCTTCTAGTTTTTTCCCTCTTTTTGCTATTTTTTTACTTATCACGTTGATTAATGCAAACGAAAAAATTAATATTATTATAGATACTACAATTTTTATCCCCGTATTTGTCAGCCAATGTTGAACTGTTTCCCATATATGTTGCAAGACTCAAACCTATTGAGAGTGATGTATTTCTTGTTATTGTTGAAAACATTAAAGCTAATATTGCAAATATTATTACTATAAAAATAATTCTATTAATTATCTTTTGAGTTGATTTTTTATACATTTTTATTTTTTCTTTTTGTCTAACTCCAAAACGTTGTTCCTCATCTATTACTAGCAATCCTAAATCTTTTGGTTTAATATCATTACTTAATAATCTATGTGTACCAATAACTAAGTCTATTGTTCCGTCTTTTAAACCAGCTATTATTCTATTAGTCTCTTTCTTAGACGTAAATCTATTAAGTAGTCCTAGCTCTATAGGAAAAGACTCAAATCTTTGCATAGCTGTTTCATAGTGTTGATTAGACAAAATAGTAGTTGGACATAGAAACAAGACTTGTTTTTGATCGAGTATTGCTTTAAATATGGCTCTAAAAGCTACCTCTGTTTTACCAAATCCTACATCACCTACTAATAATCTATCCATTGGATGTGGTTGTTCCATATCTTCTTTTATTTGAGAAGTTACTAATAATTGATCTTTTGTTGGTTGATAAGCAAAGTTAGCTTCAAATTCTTTTTGCATACTATCATCCTTAGAAAAAGCAAATCCTTTTCTATTTTCTCTTTCTGACTGAAGTCTTAATAAATCAAGAGCCATATCATGTACTTTAGACTTAACTCTACTTCTAACCTTTTGCCATTGATTTCCACCTAACTTATATATTTTGGGGGCAACTCCTTCTTTTGAAGAATACTTTAATAAGAGGTCTATTTTTTCTACAGGAATATAAAGTTTATCATTAT
>CAJMEI010000176.1 GCA_905212395.1 uncultured Christensenella sp.
CCGATTTTAAAATTTTTTAATAAAATATTTAATTCTTCTTGAAAAAGTAACTATTTTGTGTTAGAATGTATTCATTAAATGATTTTTTATTGTGGGGGAAAAAGTTTAAAAGAAAATTTTTACCACGAATTTTATCATTTTTTGTAGATTTAATAATGTATAACATTCTTGATAAAAATCAAGTGCAGACTTTTAGGACAGGAGAATATGGGTTTGGACAAAATAGGGATTATTGATTTAGGTTCTAATACGGCAAGACTTGTTATCGTAAAACTTCTCGGAGAAGGTCATTTTATGGTAATTGACCAAATTAAAGAACGTGTTAGACTTGGAAAAGATATGGAAAGGGACGGATTTTTAAAATCCACCCAAATAAACGATACGATAAAAACGATAAAGATGTTTCGCAGGCTATGCGATTCTTACGGGATTGACACTTCTAACATAATAGCAGTCGGAACTGCCGCGGTTAGAAGAGCTAAAAACCAAAAAAGCTTTTTAGAAGAAGTTTTAACCACTTGCGGTATAAGAATAAGGGTTTTATCCGACGAAGAAGAAGCAACTCTTGTTTATAGGGGCGTAATCAATACGACTGACCTTCCCAGAGGGTTGATTTTTGAAATCGGCGGTGGGAGTATGAAAATAATTCATTATAACAGAAGAAGTTTATTGAATTATGCCGTTCTTCCTTTCGGGGCGATAACTTTAACGGAAAAGTTTTCTACGGAAGGCGCAACTTTTGAAGAAATTACTCAAAAAATAGAAAAATTTATTACCGAAGAATTAAAAAAGATAGAATGGCTTAAAGATTTACCGGAAGATACGCAAGTAATAGGCGTCGGCGGTTCTATGAGAAGTTTATGCAAAATAAGTCATATGCTTTATAAATCCAGCGTGGACACAATTCATAATTCTTTTATTAGTAAAGAGCAATTCGACGTAATTTATCAAAAGTTACGCACGCTTGATCCTTCCAAGAAAAAGAGAATAAAAGGAGTACCTTCGTCAAGAGCCGATATACTTCCTTCGGCGCAGGCGGCGGTAAATAGCTTACTTAAGTTTTTAAACGCGGACGGATTTACCGTTTCGGCTTGCGGATTAAGAGAAGGAATTATGTTTAATTACGCTCTTCCCGCAACGCAAGAAAAACCGATTAGCGACGTTTTAGGTTACAGTTTAAAGACTATCGTTAAATATTATAATTGTAACGAAAAACATTGCGAACACGTTGTAAATTTATCCGTTCAGTTGTTTAAACAGTTAAGAGTATTGCATAAATTCCCAAGACAGTACGTTAAAATTTTAAGAGTTGCTTCTTATTTATTGGATACGGGTTCTAAAATTAAGTATTATGATTATCAAAAACATTCCGCATATGTTATATTAAATTCAAACATATACGGAATATCGCATAGGGACGTAGTTTTAGCGTCTTTTGTTACGGCGGTTTATAAAAACGACGAAATAAATATGAGCGAGATAATGAAATATAAAGACATTTTAGGCGAAGGCGATATAGAAATTATCAGAAAATTGGGAATAATTTTAAGGATAGCGGAAAGTCTAGATAGAAGCGGAGCGGGGGTTGTAAAAGAAATCGTTTGCGACGTTTTAGGGGATTCCGTTATACTGAAAACTGTTTCGGAAGGAGATTCGACCTTAGAAGTTAGGGATGCGCTCAATTCAAGCGAAGATTTCCAAAGAATTTTTAATAAAAAATTGGATATAATAATAAATTATTAATTAAATAGAAAACAAAAAACAAGCTTGAAAAGGCTTGTTTTTTATGTGAATTAAAGCGTATTTTTTTAAGATTATGGTTTCTATGTAAAATTAAATAAATTTGTTATGCGTTTATATTTATGTAATAAATTTATAAGCTTTTAAAAGAATTTTGCGGTCAAGACGAAAAATTTGGTGTAGTTGTTATGAGAATGAGAAGAAAGAAAAATCTTGAAACAAGGGTAGAGCAAACGGATAATTTGTTATTTCGTGAACCCGAAAGATTTTTCACGATGGAAAATAAAGAAGATTACAAAATAGACCTAAAAAGAGTATTTGGCAATTTTAATCCCGTTTATTTAGAAATAGGTTGCGGAAAAGGCGGACTGTTAAAGGAAATGGCTTTAAATAATCCCGAAATAAATTTTATCGGGGTAGAAAAGATAACAAACGTAATGGTTTCGGCATTAGAAAACGGCAAGGGGATAAATAATTTAAAATTTATAAATTGCGACGCGCAAAATTTGTCTTTTATTTTAACCGAAAACTCAATAAAAAAAATAATGCTGAATTTTTCTTGCCCGTTTCCTAAAAAAACGTACTCAAATCGTAGGCTTACAAACGAAAAATTTTGGAAATATATAAAAAAATAGGTTGCCACGATTTTACAATCGAGCAAAAAACCGATAGCCTTGACTTTTTTGAATATTCGCTTTTAGAATATGAAAAATGCGGATATAAAATATTAGAAAAGTCTTACAATTTGTATGCTGAAAAAGATTTCTCAGATAAAAAAATATATCGTACAGAATTTGAAAATAGTTTTATAGCTCAAAATAAACCAATCTGCTACGTTAAAGTCAGCTTATAAAAAATCGCCGATAAAACGGCGATTTTTTTATT
>CAJMEI010000177.1 GCA_905212395.1 uncultured Christensenella sp.
AAAAGTTTTAAAAACACGATTAAAAATTTTAATCATAAAAAAAGTTCGACTTTTCGTCGAACTTTTAATCTACAAATATATTATCTAACCGAAAACTTATAGGAAGTTTTGGTGTGATATTTATCGCCTTTTTTAAGAACGTAACTAGGATATTCGGGACAGTTTATCGCGTTAGGATAAACTTGCGTTTCTAAACAAAAAGCTCCTCTTTTGTTGTAAATCGCACCATTTTTACCCTTTACTCCGTCTAAGAAGTTGCCCGTATATAACTGAACTCCCGGAAGATTCGTTTTACATTCCATTTCGATTCCCGTTTTTTCGCTATATGCTTTTGCAAACGTTTTAAATTGACCGTTAGTATTTAAACAAAAATTATGGTCGTATCCGCCACAGAATTTTAATTGTTCGTTATCGGCGTATATATCTTTTCCGATTTTTTTGAAATTAGTAAAATCGAACGGCGTATTTTTAACCGCCATGAGTTCCCCGTGAGGAATTAAACCGCTATCTACGGGCGTAATATAATCGGCGTCTAAAAATAGTTCTTGCTCGTATACGTCTTTTCCGTTTCCTTCTAAGTTAAAATAGCAGTGATTGGTTAAGTTACAAAGAGTATCTTTATCGCTTTGAGCAAAATATTCTATCGTAAGCTCGTCGTCTATTAAAGTGTAAATTACCTTTACGTTTAAATTTCCGGGATAATTTTCTTCTCCGTCGGGACTGAAAGTATCAAGTATAAGTCTTTCGCCGTCTACGGTAGCGTTCCAAACTTTTTTATCGAAGCCAACCATTCCACCGTGTAAATGGTTTGCTCCGTCGTTTAATGCAAGTTGAATATTTTCGCCGTTTAAGGTAAATTTTCCACCACCTATTCTATTTCCGACTCTACCGATAAGCGCGCCTATATATCCGCCATTATCCATATATTCGTCTATAGTATCGTATCCTAAACACACGTCTACTATTTTTCCGTCCTTGTCGGGAGTGCGAATTGCAGTAATTGTTCCGCCGTAATCTATTATATCAACTTCCGTACGGCCACCGCTTAAAGTATATTTTTTAACTTTTTCTCCGTTTTTCGTATAGCCAAAATCAGTTATTTTCATAATTCTCCTAAAAGTTTCGCCACGAAAACTCGTGGCGAAGTTTAAATTATTTTCTGCCTGCTTGAACTTTTTTAAGTTGAGCAAATCTGGGAAGTCCGTCTTCTAACGGAGCTTTTGCGTCGCCTTGAATTAAAGGTAATGCGTATTTAACGTATTCGTCCGAAACGTAAGTTCCGTTGTTGGTAATCCATTCGAGCGGAACGGTTTTTTCGGTATTAGCGGCAAGTTCCAAAGGAAGAAGTTTGTATTCGCAAACGTATTTATCTCCGTTAGCTCTTGCGTAGCATACCATTTTATCGGTTTCTCCGCTAACAGCAGCTTTGACAGCTTCTCTACCTGCGTTAAAGGTTTCTTCAACGTCAGTTTTACTAGCAAGGTGAGCTCCGCATCTTTGCATAAGGCTCAATTCTATTCCCCTAGTCTTAAATCCTGTTTTTTCTTTGATTAAGTTTGCAAGAAGCGATGCAACTCCGCCGAGTTGTGCGTGTCCGAAACTATCTCTTGCAACAGCGGTAGCCATACTTTCGCAAATAAGTTGTCCGTCTTTATCGTGAATACCTTCGCTTACGACAGCAATACATTTATTTCCTTTTTTAGCGCAAACGTTTTTAACGTCTTCTACGAAAGAATTTACGTCGAAAGGAACTTCGGGTAAATAAATTAAATCTGCGCCTAATCCCTTGTATCCTGCCAAAGCTGCGGCAGCGGTAAGCCAACCTGCGTTTCTTCCCATACATTCGATAACGCAAACCATAGGCGTATCGTAAACCTTAGCGTCCAAATTTACTTCCATAATGGTAGTTGCTATGTATTTTGCGGCGGACGCATATCCTGGGCAGTGGTCGGTTCCGTAAAGGTCGTTATCTATCGTTTTGGGAACGCCTATTACGTTACAATCCCAACCCGATTTTTGCATATATTTAGAAATTTTATTACAAGTATCCATACTGTCGTTTCCGCCGTTGTAGAAGAAATAACGTACGTTGTATTTTTTGAATACTTCTACTATTCTCTTATAATCGGTATCGTCAACGTTAGCGTCTTTAAGTTTATATCTTACCGAACCCAAAGCCGAAGAAGGAGTGTATTTTAACAACTCTAATTCTTTCATGTCTTCTTTGGAAATATCGTAAAAATCTTCGGTTAAAACGCCTCTGATTCCGTGAGCCGCGCCATAAACTGCGGTTATCGCGTCCTTTTGAGCCAAAGCTTCGATAAATACTCCTGCCGCGCTCGCGTTAATTACTGACGTAGGTCCGCCCGATTGAGCAAACATACAAGCACCCTTTAAATTTTTCATAAGAATTCTCCTTATATATTGTTAAATATTTTTGATTTTATCGCCTTTCGGCGTTTTTGACTTTTTGTGTTGCGCTATTTTAAACGGTTTATAAAATTTTGTTAATTTTAAATTATTAAAATAGGCGTTTTAATTTTTAGCTATAATTAGTACA
>CAJMEI010000178.1 GCA_905212395.1 uncultured Christensenella sp.
TTATTTTATTCTTATGCTCTTTATTACGATATTTCTATAAGGTAATAACATAAAATCGTAAAATTCGTCTTTAAATCCACCGCCAGAAGAAGTAGAAAATAAATCCGTTATTTCAGTATATTCGTCGTTAGTAAGTTTTACGGATATATCGTCTTGCGTTAAGCCTTTGTAGAACTCGGTCGTAGTATTTCCGCTATCGTCAACCGTAATAAATTTCTTTAAATATTTATAAGCTCTATTTTGTTCGTCTTTACCTAAAATTGCGCTATATTCGGTGTACCAAACCGTGGTTTTGTTAGTAATAGCAGGATTGCTTTCGTCCTTTTTTTCTTCTTCTCTAAAATCTATTACGGAATCTACAATGGCAAAACTAGAAAGTTTGCTTCTATCGGTTTCGTCTTTATTAGATACGGAACTCGTGGTAGTTTCTCCGTCGTCGGTTAAAATTTTACCTATAACGGTAAAATCGCTTTCCGATACGTCCACTAAACCCGAAAGCATAAACATTAACGTGCCTTTGCCCGTGTCGTGCCTATCGACTCCGCCGTCTACTTGCGCAAAATCGTGTCTTAAAACGATAGCTCCCGAAGACGCCGTAAGTTTTTGATTGTCTATTACCCTTCCGCTTTCATCCGCAATAGTTCCGTAAGTGTATTCTTTTTCAGTCCAAACGCCGTTATTGTAATAGTAATTGCCTATTTGAGCAAAACCTTTGGTTAAATCGTTTCCGACTATGCTAACGCTAGTTCCGTCGTAATACTTTTTGTTTATAAGCTTTTTAACGTGAGCAACGGTTTTAGGCGCGTTGTTTTCGTAAAGATTTAACGTTACTTTATTAGTAGAAGCAACTTTCCCTTCGTTATCGTAAAATTCGATAGTCATAACGGCTTCTGTGATTTTACAACCGTCTATAACTTTTTTACAAGACGAGCATGCAAATATCATAACGAACGCCAAAACTAACGTGAGTAATTTGCTTGTCTTTTTCATTTAATCCTCCAATTATTCAAATATATTATAATACTCCCCACCATTTAAGCAAGAAATAAATACCAGTAATAATACCGACTGAAATAAGTCCCGTAAAGAATACTTTCCATGGAGAAATCGGCATTTTCCCATAAATTTTCCCCGTATTACCGTTTAAAACCATTCCGTAAACTTTTTTACGGTATTTAAAGGATAATTGCCAGACGGGCAATAAAACGTATTTATAGGTTACTCCGTTGTGTATAGTGGAAACGTTTAAATAATCGACCACCGTACAATCGTAACGATTTAGTATTAAAGAACGAATTTGTCCGTCTATGTTGTCTTTTGCCTCTTTCCAAGCAGTTCTGATATCCTTTTCATAGTGATTAGCGCAAAACCCTGCGAGAAATTTCTTTTCGTAAACGCAAATGCTGTCCGCTTTAAACGGCATAATTTTATTAAGAATTTTTTGCGGAAGTCTTGCCGACGTAGTAATCGTTATATCGTCAAAAAAATGTGATAACGAACCGCTGACCGTTCTCCATTCTATGTAACTTTCCGTTCTGGTATTACCGTTTCTGTCTCTTACCGTTCTCGTTTTGTTTTTCCCGATTCTTCCTTTATAAGTAGATTGCGTATTGCTGTCAAAGGTAAAACAAGGATAATAAAGTCCTTTTACGTCTTTTGCGTCAATGTTCCTTTTGAATTTGGTAGGGGCAAAAAACCTTTTTTTGATATTCTTTTTGGCAATATCCAAAGCTTTGTCTTGTTCTATTAAAAAAGGATATACTGCGTTCGGTTTTATTCCGTTTAAATTTTCGGTTTTTGCAACGTAAGGCGTTCCGCAAAAGGGGCACTCCGTTGCAACTTCATCGGAATTTACCACTACTTCTGCACCACAATTCTGACAACGGTAAACAGAAGTCGTTTTATCTCCCTTTTCAACCGTTGCAAAAGCATTTTCAATATTTATTTCTTCTACTTGTTTATTTTTTTCAAAATCAACTTCCGTTCCGCAATAGTTACATTTTAAAGTTTGCGTTTCGGGGTCGAACTCTAAATTGGCTCCACAAGTAGGACATTTTACAAAATCCGCGTGAGCTTTTTCTACGTTGGCGTCTGGCATACAATCCCTTTTTTAAAAAAACTATTTATTTAAAGCTTCTAAAAGCTTGTCCAAATCGATTCCGTGAACGATTGCCGCTTCGCCTACCGTTTCTTGATGAGCAATCGCGCAACCTAAACAGTGCATTCCGAAGTCGGTTAAAATTTGTCCTGCATTTTCGTTAATTTGTATAACGTCTGCAATTAAAGTATCAGCTGTAATTTTCATAATATCTCTCCTTTATCTTAAAACAGTCGTTAAACTGTTTTCTTTGTTATATTTTTATCTTTTTTTATTATTTAAAACCCGTATTAAAACAAAATTTTAATTATTTTTTTAAATACGGACTAAAACTATACTCTCCTTTAACGTAAGGTTTTTTGCGTAAAACAATTTTTTTGTATTTTCCGTAAAATACGTTATCCTGTTTTATAGTTAAATTTGCCGTATTCTTTTCAAAACTAAACGTACCGTAAAAGAAA
>CAJMEI010000179.1 GCA_905212395.1 uncultured Christensenella sp.
CTTCTATAATGTCTTCGCATTCCTTTTTTCCTACGGATATTAAAACTTTTTCTATTTGACCGTTAGAACATAAGCATTTAAAATTCATTTGCTTTTCGGTCGGATAAACACCGTCTTTTTTGAAAAGTTCTAATTGTTCGGACACGCTTTTTTCAACGTTTTCTAAAACGTAATCTATACTATCCCCGTCGGCGTCCGGCAAACATTGATAAAATATCGCCCTTAGTTTATTTTCTTCTTCGTTTACTTCTATTTTAAAATCGATAAAAATTTGTTCGCTTTGCGAGTAATATGCTTTTAACCCGATTAAAATTCCGCCGTCAAAAAAACAACTACCCGAATATACGTTTTTTAAACCCAAATCTTTAATGACCGTAATTTTACAAGTTTCGCCTGCTTCAGCATCGTTTATACATGCCTTTATATTCCCGTTTCCGTCGCCAAAATAATTTAAATTATAGCCTTTTTTTAGTCTTAAATTTATACTCATATTGTCGGTGGAATTTTTTAAAAAAGACGTCATATATCCGCCCACCGCAAGTATTTGTCCCAAATACTTTGCTTTTTCTCCGCTGACGTTATGTATTTCTTTCGCAGTTTTAAAAACGTCGTCAAATTCGACGTAAGCAAAATCCAACCGTTCGTTAAAAGTAAGACCTTTTATAATTTTACCCATTTTTTTTCACCGTATAATTTATTCTTAAAGATTTTTCCGTTATTTCCTTTCCGAATTCGTCTTTTTTTATAAGTGTTAGTCCCGCTTTTGCAAGCGCGCTTTCTATTTCGCTTTCGCTGTGTATATATTGAACGTGGCTTTCTTCTTTTTTAATATAAGTTTCGCCGTTTTTTATAAAAAAACTTAAATCCATTTCTACGCTACTTTCTTTTAGCGTGTTAAACCATAAGTAAGAAACGTCTTCTCTATCTTCCCCGAACATATTGTTCCCTATAACCGTTTTTAACTTATATTCGGAAGAAACGTCAAATAAAAACAGCCCGCCCGTATTTAAACTTTTCGCAATACTTTTAAAACAATTTAATAATTTTTCCTGTTTAACGTAATTTATTCCGTCGTTTATACACGTTATAAAATCGTATTTTTCAAAGGTTTTTAAATTGTTTAAGTCGCCTTTAAAATAACCGACGTTAAGTTTTTCTTTATCGGATAACAACTTTGCCTGCGTAAGCATTTGTTCGCTATAATCCATTCCCGAAATCTTATACCCGTTTTTTGCTAAAAATCTGGTAATTATTCCGCTACCGCAAGCTAAATCTAAGCCTTTTTCTCCACAAGAATATTCTTTTATTAAATTTAAAAGATACTGCGACCATTTTTCATAGTCGCAGTCGGAAATAAGTTTTTCGTATACGGGCGCAAGCGCCGTGTAACTATTGTTTTTCATTGTTAGACTCGTCGAAATTCTTTTGATATTCGTCGCTATCGGTTTGCATTCTGCGTTTACTTTCTTCTAGCCTAATTAAATCTTCCCTTGAAAAACTAGTAGGCAATTCGTGTAAGCCCATTTCTTCGTCTGTGATAGGCTTAACCCCTTTCATAGAATAATTATTGCCCATTTGTTCGAAATAATTTTCGTCAAGCGTTTGACTTTGCTCGGTAACTTTTTTAGCCTTGTCTTTATTAAGTTCGCTAACTTCCTTTGCGGTATATAAATTTTTGCTCTTTACTACTTTTTCGTAAACGAACATACTATAACTGTTCCATACGATAGAGAAAAACACAAAGCCCATTATCATAAGTAAAAACATAAGCAACATATTTAATATAGATACTTTGATAAGCGAATATAAAATAAACGGCAAGCACGCGAACAACAGCATAAACGTATTAGGTATAATAAACGTAAACGTAAGCTTAAACGCGTTTTTTATCAATAAGAAAAAGTTTGCTTTGTAATTTATTGTGAAAGTTACGGCATATAAATATACCATACTTAAAATTACGACTATAATTATAGAAGCAACTTTTAAAAGAATAAAGAACCAATTTCCGCCCAAAGCTCTCATATAATCGGAATATCCGATTAAGTAAGTTGCGACGCATA
Source organism: uncultured Christensenella sp. (assembly GCA_905212395.1). Taxonomy (GTDB): domain Bacteria; phylum Bacillota; class Clostridia; order Christensenellales; family Borkfalkiaceae; genus UBA4675. The sequence continues at coordinate 2,064 of CAJMEI010000179.1, forward strand.
ATATTAAAGCGTACAAAACGGATAAAGCGAGAACCATTAAATAGTTCTTTTTAATTCCCTTAAAAAAGTCTTTGGTTCTAAAATTTCCATCAGTCCAAATAAGATTTCTAACCAAATAGAAAAGACCCGATATCGCAAGAGAGCCTATTACGGCAAACGCCAAAAAGCCTAACATTAAATATCTGTTGGCATACATTGAAATTTGCTCTACCGTTCCTTTTAAAACGGGATAAACGGGATAACCTATAAACACGTTTTGGGTAAAAGGATAAGAAGACGCAAGCGTAGAAATTTGACCGTTTCTATACACTAAAGCTATTATAGTTGGCAAAAAGAAAATTATGGATATCATGTTAAGCAGAAATAATTTGGAATAGTTTCCCGAACATACCCCCGCCGTCATAGCCCATCTTCCCTTTTTCTTTTTAGGCGCGATTTCTACGTCGTTTTTTAATAAATACTCTCTAAAGTTTTTATTGTTTGTTTTTTTTG
>CAJMEI010000180.1 GCA_905212395.1 uncultured Christensenella sp.
AATTTTGCTTTTCTTTCTTCTTCTTTTTTAGCTTCTTCTTGTTTTCTTTGTTCCTCTTGTTCCGCTTCTTGAGTTGTTTCATTTTTTCCTTTTTCAGCTGTTTTAGTAATATCATTTTGTGTGTTAGAATTTATTTTTAATCCTAACCACACAAAAACAATTATTACTATTAGTACAGATATTGCTATTGCTATATTTTTTCTATTTCTATATTCTCTTTTCACTGATATCAAATCCATTTTTCCACCTTTTATATAATTAGCTTCTTAAATATTCTAGTTCCTCTTCAATATCTTTTCTTAAAAACAATGGCTCGCCTTTTTCTATAACTTTGATGTTTTTTAAACTATTATATTTATATAAGCTTTCCCATGTTTGTAATTCTTCTGTTGCTCCTATTTGTCTTAATAAATTTTTAGCTGTATCATCCATAAATGGTATTAAAATTATTCCTATTTTTCTAATATTTTCTATTAAATGATAAATACTTGATTCTAATTTTTCTTTTTCTTCGTTTTTAACAATCATACAAAGCGAAATCGTCATAATATAATTTATGAAAAAATACTAAGTATTGACAAAATTTAATTAAAAGTATAAAATTTTCTTATGGAAAAATTTAAACTTAATTTCGAACTTGTCCCCGACGGGTGCTGGTATTCTAATTTAAGAACGCTTTTAAAACCGAAAGATTGGGACGTTTTAAGAAAAGACGCCTATAAAAGGGCTAACGGGAAATGTATGATATGCTCTCGCCCTGCTTTAAGATTAGAAGCGCACGAAAGGTGGAGCTACGACGAAAAGAAAAGGATTCAAAAATTAGTAGATATAATTGCGGTGTGCCATAGTTGTCATAGCGTAATCCACATAGGTAGAACTCAGCTTTTAGGGGACGAAGAAAAGGCGATAAAACATTATTTAAAAGTAAATAAATGTAGTTATTCGGACTATATAAAAAATTTAGGGGAAGCAAACGCAAGACATAGGGAACTAAACAAAGTCGACGAATGGCAATTAGATTTATCGGTGTTAGAAAAAATAATAGGTAATTTAGAATTATGAAAATAGTCAAATGCACTTTTCACAATTACAGAAATTTAGACGGGGTAACGCTTTATTTCGACGAAGTATGTAATTTTTTCGTCGGAGAAAACAATATCGGAAAAACCAACGCGTTACACGCGTTAAACGTAATATTTTCGGGAAAGGATTTTTCAAACGAAGATTTTTACGATACAACTTTGCCTTTAAAAATAGAATACACCGTAAAAACCAAAGATAAAATAGAAAACGTAAATAGCATTTTTAAAGAATTTTATCTTATAAAAAATTACGGAGAAAAAAAGAGAATTTACTCTTATTCGGGCAATAAAATTTCTTCTACGGGTATGAAATGCGTGTTCGTGGATATGGCGAATAATAAAGAATCCAAAATTTTATTTACGCCGTGGCAAAAAAACGTAGTTAACTTAACGCTTAACAATTTAAAACTTGTAAAAAGAGCAAAAAAACACACGGGGGATAATTCTTTTATAGACTTTATCGGAAAAGACGAAAAGGCTTTAAAAACACAAAGTTATCCGTATTTTTTCGTAAAAAAAATCTTGCTGAAACTACTTGGGAATTTAAAGGGAAAAGGTGAAGAAAAAAGCGTTATTATGCTGTTTGACCAGCCCGAAATAAATCTTCACCCGTTTGCTCAAAAAACCCTGATTTCCGACCTACTAAATCTAGTTTTAAAGAAAGACGAAGAGTTTAATCGACTTATAGACGAACTTTTCGGCATAAAGAAACTAGAATTACAGTTATTTTTGGTATCTCATTCGGATAGAATTTTATCTGAGCGGTACGAAAATATTATTCGTTTTTATAGGGTAAACGGACGGGTAAAAGCTATTAGCGGAAACAACGTAAAATTAAAAAAGGACAACAAAATTTCGGTAGCCAAGCAACTTATTATGCAATTCCCTTATTTTTCGCTAGCCATATTTTCCAAAGCCGTAATTTTGGTGGAAGGCGTAAGCGAATACGGAGCGATAACGGAATTCGCCAAAACTTTGGATATCGATACCGATTATTTGGGCATATCCATTATAAGCGCGAACGGAGAAGGCAATATTTCGGCGTTTTCTACTTTGCTCGAATCGTTTGGAATAAAAGTTTTCGCCGTTAAAGATAAAGACGTTTTTTGCGAGCGTGAAAAGGGAATTATCTATACCGATTTTATAGATTTCGAAGACGAAATAGTAAGAAGTACGGATTTGGGAACTTTGCAAAAAATATGCTCTTTATTGGGTTTTGATTTTAAAGATATTACGAGCTTGCCGTTAGAAAAGAAAAACGAAAGATACAAATATTTTGGCAAACGCAAAAAACCGTTTACCGAAAGGGAAATAAACGATACGGCGGTAAGAAAGCTTGCGTGCGTAAGCGTGTTAACGAGTAAAAAATCGGTTATAACGGGCAAAATTATAGGTAAATGCTTAAAAAAAGAGCAAATTCCGCAAGTCTATAAAAGCGTTTTATTATC
>CAJMEI010000181.1 GCA_905212395.1 uncultured Christensenella sp.
TATAGAAAATTTTTCTTAAATGCGTCGTTATTTAAGGGGCAACGTAACAAAAATGTAAATTCAGGCAAAGGAGGCGTTTTTGAAGAAAAACAAACTATTTATATATAGAGACAGAACGATTATTTTAGATAAAATAAAAGAATCGTTTTCTTCGGTACTACCCATATCTTTAATCGTCTTTTTTTTGTGTTTCACGATTGCGCCTATACCGTCGGATACGTTTTTAACGTTTATAGTATGCGTTTTATTCGTAGTAGTCGGAATGGGACTATTTACGCTTGGCGCGGACACCGCAATGACGCCTATCGGCGAATACGTTGGCACGGGCGTAGTTAAAACCAAAAAATTATGGCTTATTATCCCCGTATTCTTTTTAGTAGGGGTTTTAATAACCGTTTCCGAGCCCGATTTAACCGTTTTAGCCGAACAATTATCGCAAACAATAAATAAATATACTTTGATAATATCAGTCGGCGTAGGCGTTGGACTATTTTTGGTATTCGCATTTTTAAGGTCGTTATTCAAATTAAAATTAAAATACATTTTATTGTTTTTTTATGTCTTAACTTTCGTACTTTCGTTTTTCGTACCAAAGGCTTTTCTTTGCGTTGCGTTCGATTCGGGCGGAGTTACCACCGGTCCTATGAGCGTTCCGTTCATAATAGCGATAGGTACGGGTATCGCGGGACTAAGAAGCGATAAAAACGCCGATTCGGACGGATTTGGTTTAACGGCGTTATGCTCAATAGGTCCTATACTTTCCGTTATGATTTTGGGACTTAATTTTAAACCCGACTCCATAACCCCTTCCGCAACGGAAATTCAAACAATCGCTAATTCCAAAGACTTTTTAAAGATGATAGGAAAAAGCTTGCCTAACTTTATGGCGGAAGTCGGTATCGCCCTTGCTCCTATCGTGGCGTTCTTTTTGATTTTCAGCATTTTCGGGCAAAAAATCGATAAATCTAACTACGTTAGAATTATAATCGGTATTTTATATACTTACATAGGCTTAGTCATCTTCTTAACGGGCGTAAATTTAGGATTTTTACCCGTAGGTAAACTTTTAGGAGAAGAAATAGGAAAGCTATCGTATAATTGGATTTTAATTCCCATAGGAATGTTAATCGGATTTTTCGTAGTAGCGGCTGAACCCGCCGTTCACGTTTTAACCAAACAGGTTTACGAAATTACTTCAGGCGCAATTCCTAAAAAAGCGTTATCGATAAGCTTAATGATAGGCGTTGCAATTTCCGTAGGAATTGCTTTGCTACGTATTTTATATCAAATAAATATAATGTGGATACTTATCCCGGGCTATTCTATCGCGTTGATTTTAATGTTTTTCGTACCCGATATCTTTACCGCAATAGCGTTCGATTCGGGCGGAGTCGCTTCGGGAGCAATGGCTACAAGTTTTTTATTACCTCTTGCGTTAGGCGCTTGCTCTACCGTAGGGGAAAACGTCAGCGTTGCCGAATACGGTTTCGGCGTAGTCGCAATGGTCGCTATGACGCCACTTATTACCATTCAAATTTTAGGTTTGGTTTATAAAATTAAAACCGCTAAAAGTAAATCTAAACGAAAATCTCAAACGAGCGAACAAATTATTGATTAGGAGAATTTTATGCAAGGTTTAAAGTATTTAATTGCTATTACTAAAAGAGCGTATTCGGAAGAGTATACACAATTCTTTAAGGATAACGGCTCTCAAGTTGTTTTGAGTAAATTGTGCTACGGAACGGCTAACGAAAAAACTTTAAATTATTTAGGGCTTGAAAAAACCGAAATGATTATGTTTGAAACCGTAATTTCGGACGAAAAAGTCGAAAATATTCTTAAAGGTTTATCCGCCGATATGAGAATTGACGAACAAGGAAACGGAATCGCCTTACTACTCCCTATCGACGCGCTTGGCGGTCAAAGCGCAAAAGAGTATTTGGTCGGAGATAAAATAATCGAAAAAAAGGAGAACGAAATGAACGAAAATAAATTTGTTTTAATAGTAACCATAGTAGATAAAGGAAACACGGACTTAGTAATGGATAGCGCAAGAAACGCAGGCGCAGGTGGCGGAACGGTAATAAGAGCAAAAGGAACGGGCGCAAGCTACGCAAAATTTTTCGGACTATCTATTTCGGAAGAAAAAGAAATGGTTTATATAGTCGCTAAAAAAGAAAACAGGGACGATATAATGCTTGCGATTATGAATAACGCGGGAAACGACACGTCCGCTCACGGAATTACGTTTGCCCTACCCGTTTCCGACGTGGTTGGAATTAAAGCTTTTAAAGATTAAAATAAAGTTTAACGTTTTAAATTGTAAAAAGGTTTTAAATTTAAGTAACTTTACACTTTATGCGAAGCTAAAATTTTAGCTTCGCATAAAATAATTAGTCGAAACAAACTTAGTTTAATGAAATTCAAAATTTCCAACGTAATAAAAAAATTTTTACGACGTAAATAAAAGATTAATTTAATTACGAACTATCGAAAAAAATAATTAAAAAAAACCGTATAAATTTTA
>CAJMEI010000182.1 GCA_905212395.1 uncultured Christensenella sp.
AAAATAGGTATTTATTAAAAAACTGTCGGACAAAATCTCTATTTAAATAAATTTTGCCCGACAAAATTTACGTTGCTTTATTTTGAATTTATTTTTGAATACATTAAATCTACAACTTTTTCGCTTGTTGCTACGCAAAAATTTTTAACGTTAAAACTTAAATTAAACGCCTTTACTCCTACTTTCGTATTTAAATTAAATTGACTAAACGTAACCGATAAAACAAAACTATTTTCTAAAGTTAAAACGAAATTTTCGCCCTTTTTATATAAACCGAGCTTAGCGTATTTGCCGTTTACATATTCCATTTTGGAAACGCTTACTTGCTTTGAGTTTTTCCATTGCCAATCTCCGTTTTTAGGTCTAAACACACAACCTAAAACCAAATTTTGACCGAAATTTCCTTTATTTTCCGAATCTATATAGAAAAATAAAGTTCCTACGTCATCGGCTTCGACAAAAATACCCGCTTTTGGATATTCATCGTTATTTAATACCTTGTTAAGAGTAAATTCGGAATAACAAAATAGTACGTTTGAATATACGTTTTTAGCGTAAAAAGATACTTCATTACCTTTCGTTTGATTGCTTATTGAATTTCCGTTTGAAGTTAAATCGCCGTCTTCAAATAAACTTTTCGAAGGTTTATTTAATTTAGAGATTATTTCTTCTACGTTTTTGTTGCACGCATTATTTTTTATCGTTACGTTTAAATTAAAAACAGTTATTCCTACGGCGGATTTTCCATCCGTTCCCGACAATCCCGTTATCGAATTTACAACTTTATCGTTTACGAAGAAAAATAAATCGCTACACGATTTTAACAAACCTAATTTAACGTAATTTTCGTTAGTATACGAACAAGACGCAGTTTCAACTAATCCTAGCCCCCAATTCCATTTATCAGACGCCATAAACCCGTTTAATAATTTTTCAGGCTGTCTTACGGTTATTCCGCATTCATTTCCACTTAAAGAACTTCCTACGTCCATATAAAAGAAAACGTGGTTAGAATCAGTCTTTATAGACAACCCGAATTTTGGCAATAAATCGGAATTGGTTATTTGATTTACCGTTATACGCGTTTCAAAATAAAAATCTCTTTCAAAAAAATTTTTAAACCATATAGTTTGTTCCGAACGCTGTTGACCTATATTATATAATTCACCTTTCTCGTTTTCTTTAAAAGTTGTGCTAGAATAAAAGTTATCGGCTTTCCCAAAGTCTTTTAACTCGTTTGAATACCCTATCTTTTCTAAAATAATACCTGACCACGTGTCGTATCCGTCAGCGTTAAAATGCATTCCGTCTACAAACCAATCGGGATTCGGCTGATTTAACGGAAACATTATAGAACAAGTATCGACGTATTCCAAATAATCGACGTTTTCTACGTATGCTTTTATTTTGGCGTTGGCGTCTAAATATTTTGCCGTGTTAGTACCGGGAATCATTGCGAGCGTCATAGAAACCCAATATATTTTAGCATTAGGATATGCGTTATGATATAGAGAAAACATTTCTTTTAAATTTTCAACAACTGTATCGGTAGGAGTATTTATATCTATATCGTTCACCCCGATGTGAAAAATAAAATTAGAAACGTTATATTTTGCCGACACGTTTACGTCGTAACTTACACCCTTATGAGTTAATTCTCCGCTTAAACCGTTTATCCATTCAGGAACTAAAGTACCGCCTATACCTATTAATTTAGCGTTTTTAACGTTTGAAAAATCAGAACTGAAATTATCCCACCTATAATCGACGTAAGAATCCCCCAAGACTAAATAGTCCACGTACTCTCTTGAATCTGTTTCAAAGAATTTTGCATTTAAAATTACGTTATTTTCGGGCATAATAAAACTATATTTATCGCTATCCTCTGCAGCTAATTTTTTGGCGTAATTAGCATATTTTAATTCTATCTCTTCACAAATATATCCGTTATCCGGATTAGGCGTAATCGTAATTTTCGTCCCCGCAACGGCGCTTAAATAATCCGCAACGACTTTACCGTTTTGCGAATTATTTATGGAAATAACATACAATTTTTTAAACGTAAAACTAACCGTTACGTTATGAGAAGGCATAGTAAAAATATATCTTTGATTTTCTACATTATTTATTACTTCTTTATTATCAACTATTAAAGAAGTTAATTCATAACCGCTTTTATTTAAAATAGACAAAACTACCGTTTCGCTTTCAAAGTATTCCGACTTATCCGAACAAACTAATTCATTTTCGATATTACCCGTTATAAAAATCGTAAAGGCTTGCCTATAAGAATCGGAAGAAGACGTATTGCTACTTTTTTCATCCGAACTGCTTTCTTGACTACTTTCTGTTTGACTTTTTGAGTTTTCCGTAAACGACGACATAATGCTGCTTAACCTATCTAAAAAACTTGAATTATCGTTAACCGATTCCGAAATTTCGGAATTTGTTTTATTTTGCGAACCGCTATTATCGGCGTTACTGTTACAACCGACAAATAACATAATAAATGAAATAAACA
>CAJMEI010000183.1 GCA_905212395.1 uncultured Christensenella sp.
AACACGGCGAAGTTATAAACCCTTGCAAGCAAGTTTCTAACTTCTTGTATTATAATCTAAAATGAAAAAAATGTCAACAATGTTTACGTTTTGACGTTTTGGAGGAATTTACTAATAAAAAAATACTACGTTCTACATAACCCGCTGGCAGGAAACGGAAATAAAGACGAATCCTATAAAACACTTAAATTGTTTACCGAAAACGAATTTTTAGAAATTACTAATTTTTCGGGGTATGAAAAATTATTTGAAAGTATGCGCCCGCAAGACGTTTTGGTAATTTGCGGTGGGGACGGAACTTTAAACAGATTTATAAATGACGTACCTTATTTACCCGAAAATGATATTTTATACTATCCTACGGGAGGCGGAAACGATTTTTGGCGTGATTTTGCAGGAAAAGTAACGGAGGGCGAACCGTATAAAATAAACGAATATTTAGTAAAAAGGTTTACTTTTTAACTTTAAAACCGTAAACGCAGAAATAACGGTAGACGGAGTTCAGTATAATTTCGACCACGTTTGGCTTGCTCCCACTATGAACGGCAAATTTTACGGCGGTGGAATGATTCCTACGCCTAATCAAGATAGACTTAACGCAAACGAAGAATTGTCCGTTATGGTTATGAAAGGTAGAAGTAAAATAAAAACGCTTATGATTTTTCCCAAAATTTTTAAAGGCGAACACGTTAAATACGAAAAAGCCGTTAAAGGTTTAACGGGAAATGATATTTTGGTTAAATTCGATAAACCTACCGCGTTGCAAATAGACGGAGAAACGGTTTTAGGCGTAACGGAATATCACGCCGTATCAGGTAAACTTGCGAAAGTTAAGCGTGAAGTCGCATAAACGAAACGACTTACTTTTAAAAATTAAATTTGTACTATATCTAAAGGAGAAAAAAATATATGTTTGAATTTAAAAAATTGTGTAACGAGTTCGAAAGATTGTCGGCTGTTGAAAGAGGACTTATTTTAACCGAAAATTCAGTAAAAATACTCGCTAAATTGCGTTTAAGCGGAGAAAACGCAAAGGATTCCGCTCAAATACTTGCTTGCTTTTTAATCGCGTCCATCGTATCCGACGGAAAGGTAAACGAAAAAGAATACATTTTAATGTATCCTGCTTTATGTAAAGTTTTCGGAACGGATTTCGATTTTAACCAAGTAAAAGAAATGGTTGAAAAAAACGTAAAAGACACGAAGGCGGTTGTAGATTACTCTAGAGAAATGTTAGAACTTTTAGACTCTTCCGACGAAAGTTTAAGGGAAGATTTAATAGTATTGTGTTTATGTATCGTTTCTATAGACGGAAAAGTGTCTTTTAAGGAAAGAAGATATATTAAAAAACTTATAAAATAAGAGAATGTCCTAAATTTTACACTATTAAAACCCAAAACAAAAAGGCTTTTCGCAAAATGCGAAAAGCCTTTATTTTTTCCCGTAAAAAACTTGCTTTTTATTAAAAGCGCATTTATAATAAAAGTATGGATACGTCGTTAATAGATAAAGCAATAGTTTTTGCCGTAAAAGCGCATAGCAACACAACCCGCAAAGGCGGTAAAATTCCATACATTTCGCACCCGTTAGAAGTGTTTAGCATTTGCTGTACTTTAACTTCGGACGAAAACGTTTTGGCTAGTTCCGTACTTCACGACACGATAGAAGACACTTGCGTAACTATAGAAGATATTAAAAGAGAGTTTAACGAACAAGTTGCCTTTTTGGTTGGAAAAGAAACGGAAAATAAAAGAACGGGCGTACCTCAAAGCGAATCTTGGAAAATTAGAAAACAAGAAACGATAGATATGCTTAAAATTGCCGATAAAAACGAACAAATTTTGGTTTTATGCGATAAATTATCTAATATGAGGGCCGTTTACCGCGATTATAGCGTTTTAGGGGAAGAATTTTGGCAAATTTTTAACAATAAAAATAAATGCGACCACGCTTGGTATTATAAAAGTATTGCCGAAAATTTAACGTTTTTAAAAGACACTTTTGCATATAAAGAATTCGTCAAGCTTATAGAATTAGTATTCGGTTAAATTTTTAATTTAAAATTATATAGCTAAAATTTAAGACAACAAATAACAAGTACAAATATGCCGAAATAAAAAACAGCGAGCTTTGCAAAACGCAAAGCTCGCTTAAATTTGGTGTCGAGAATGAGACTTGAACTCACATGGATAATCCATACGCCCCTCAAACGTACGCGTCTACCGATTCCGCCATCCCGACGAGACTTTAATTATTATACTTTTAATCTTATTTTTTGTCAAGAAAAAATCGTAAGTAAAAAAAATTAAATGTGGTAATATATAAGTTAGTCAAGAATAATACTAACCATAGTATGGTTTTTTTGTTTTTGTATTTTATTAAAACGTTAAACTCGCATTAGTCAAAAAGTCGTAATTTAATCGGCGTATTTTTTAAGACGTTAAACAGGGGGGTAAAATGGAAGAAGAAAATAAAAATGAACAACCTATTGAACAAAACGGCAAAAATTTAGAAGAAAATA
>CAJMEI010000184.1 GCA_905212395.1 uncultured Christensenella sp.
GATACGGGTGAAATAGACCCTTCCGTAATTTCCAAAATGGATTTAACGGTGCATTTTTCGGGCGGGACAGCCATTTTGTATCCGCCTCCTTTACCGTGCAACCCTTCTACTATACCCGCCTTGGATAATTCGGTCATAATCCCTTCTAGATATTTTAAAGATATTTCTTGCCGAAAAGATATTTCTTTAAGCGGTATATAATTTCCGTCATTATGCTCGGCTAAATCCGCAACCACTCTTAACGCGTATCGTCCGCGTGTTGAAATTAACATATTTCCACCATTAAAACACTAAAATTATTAATCGTTAAATAATGCGGTAGAAAGGTATCTATCTCCGCTATCGGGTAAAAGAACGACTATGTTTTTGCCCTGATTTTCTGCCTTAGACGCAATATCAATCGCGACTTTTAAGCTTGCGCCCGAAGAAATACCTACTAAAACGCCTTCCGTTTTGCCTATAAGTTTACCGGTTGCAAAAGCGTCTTCGTTAGAAACCGTAGCAACGGCGTCGGAAATAGACGTATCCAACGTTTGCGGAACGAACCCCGCGCCGATTCCTTGAATTTTATGCGCGCCCGCTACGCCTTTAGATAGTACGGGAGAGCTTTCAGGCTCTACCGCTATAATTTTTACGTTAGCGTTTTTCTCTTTTAAATATTTCCCTACGCCCGTTATAGTACCGCCAGTTCCTACGCCCGCCACGAAATAATCTACTTTACCGTCCGTATCGTCGTAAATTTCAGGGCCTGTGGTTTTATAGTGAATTTCGGGATTCGCAGGATTTACGAATTGTCCTAATATTACGCCGTTTTTTTCTTTTGCAAGTTCTTCCGCTTTCGCGATAGCGCCTTTCATTCCTTTCGCGCCTTCCGTTAGCACAACTTCCGCGCCGTAAGCTTTTATTAGTTGTCTACGCTCTACGGACATCGTTTCGGGCATAACGATTATTACTTTATAACCTTTTGCCGTTCCTACCGAAGCTATACCTATACCCGTGTTTCCCGAAGTAGCTTCTATTATTGTTCCGCCTGCGGTAAGAATCCCTTTGCTTTCGGAGTCTTCTATCATTGCTTTTGCAATTCTATCCTTTACCGAACCCGTAGTATTAAAATATTCTAGTTTTGCAAATATTTTTGCTTTTAAAGAATAAAGTTTTTCTATATGCGTCAATTCCAAAAGCGGAGTTTTGCCTATAAGCTCGTCCGCGCTTAAATATATTTTACTCATAATTTCTCCTATCTTATCGCGTTAAACCCTTGTTTTAAATCATTTATAATATCGTCTATATGTTCCGTTCCTATCGAAAGTCTTACCGTTTCGGGAGTAATTCCGCAAGATAATAATTCTTCTTTACTCATCTGCGAATGAGTGGTAGAAGACGGATGAATTACCAAACTTTTTACGTCCGCAACGTTTGCAAGTAACGAGAAAAGTTTTAAACTTTCGCTGAACTTTTTAGCTTTTTCTTCTCCGCCGTTTATTTCTATCGTAAAAATGGAACCCGCTCCGTTAGGGAAATACTTGTCGTATAACTCTTTTTGTTTTCCGCCTACTTGCGACGGGTGATTTATCTTTTTAACCAAAGGTTCGGTTTTTAAATATTCTATCACTTTTAAGGCGTTTTCAACGTGTCTTTCTATTCTCAAAGAAAGCGTTTCTAAACCTTGTAAAAGCAAGAATGAGTTAAACGGAGAAATTGTAGGTCCTTCATCTCTCATTAGCGTAGTCCTTAATTTTAAAATATACGCAAGGTTACCGCAAGCTTTTTTAAATACTATTCCGTGATAAGACGGATTAGGTTCGCTTAAACCTTTAAATTTACCGTTATCCCAAGTAAATTTACCGCTATCGATTACGACTCCGCCCATTACCGTTCCATGTCCGCCGATAAATTTCGTTGCGGAATGAATTACTACGTCTGCGCCGTGTTCTATCGGTCTTAAAAGATATGGAGTTGCAAAAGTATTGTCAACTATTAACGGTATTCCGTGCTTGTGCGCAATTTCGGCTAAGCTCTCTAAATCCGCTATATCGGAATTAGGATTTCCTAACGTTTCAGCGTAAAGCAATTTAGTGTTTTCGTCAATCGCGTTTTCTATTGCGACGTTATCGTCGGGACGAACGAATTTTACTTTTATTCCTTGCTCTCTTAAAGTGTTTTCGAATAAGTTATACGTTCCGCCATAAACGTTTGTGGACGACACGATATTATCTCCGCAAGAAGCGATATTTTGTATTGCAAGCGTTATTGCCGATTGCCCCGACGCCGTTGCAAGCGCGCCTACACCGCCTTCCAAAGCGGAAATTCTTTTTTCAAAAACGTCGGAAGTAGGATTCATTAACCTTGTGTAAATATTTCCGCCTTCCGTTAGCCCGAATCTTCCCGCAGCTTGTTTAGAATCTTTAAAAACGTAAGAAGTCGTAGCGTAAATAGGTACTGCCCTTGCGTCCGTTGCAGGGTCGGGACTTTCTTGTCCTGCGTGTATTTGTAAAGTTTCAAATTTTAAGTTA
>CAJMEI010000185.1 GCA_905212395.1 uncultured Christensenella sp.
GTGGTTAGTAAGGTAGACGCTATGGAAGAAGCGTTTTGCAAAGCCGAACGCGTAACTTTGGTCGGGTCTATAATTCCGCTTTCTATTAAATCGACGTATTCGTTTTTATAGGCGTCGAAACCGTAATAGGGTTTTTTAGCGTTTAAAATTCTATTGATTATAACCGAATCGTCAAGTCCTGCGTTTCTGGAAATTTGTCTGTTGGGTTCTTCTATCGCTTTAAGAATGATTTGCGCGCCTGTCTTTTCATCTCCGCTTAAAGTTTTAATAAGCTTTTTAATAGGAGCTACTGCGGAAAGGAGTGCAACTCCGCCACCGGGAACGATACCTTCTTCAACTGCGGCTCTGGTTGCCGCCAAAGCGTCTTCTATACGCAATTTCTTTTCTTTCATTTCAACTTCGGTAGCTGCGCCAACGTTTATAACGGCAACTCCGCCCGAAAGTTTTGCAAGTCTTTCTTGTAATTTTTCTCTATCGTAATCGGAAGTGGTTTCCGCAATCTGACTTTTAATAGATGCAATACGATTTTTAATGTTTTCGGTTGCGCCTGCGCCGTCTACGATAGTGGTGTTATCCTTATCGACGGTAACTTTGCTAGCTCTACCGAGCATATCAACGGTAACGTCTTTAAGTTCAATTCCCAAATCTTTGGAAATTACTTGACCGCCCGTCAAAATAGCTATATCTTCTAGCATTGCTTTTCTCTTATCTCCGAATGCGGGAGCTTTAACCGCTACGCAGTTGAAAATTCCCTTTAATTTGTTGACGACTAAAGCCGCTAACGCGTCGCCTTCAACGTCTTCGGCGATAATCAAGAGTTTTTGACCTTGTTGAGCCAAAGGTTCGATAATGGGTAAAATTTCTTGAATGGCAGAAATTTTCATATCGGTAATCAAAACGTAAGGATTTTCGAGAACCGCTTCCATTTTGTCGGTATTAGTTACCATATAAGCGGAAGTATAGCCTCTGTCGAATTGCATACCTTCAACGGTGGTAAGTTCGGTTTTCATAGTTTTACCTTCTTGAAGGGTAATAACGCCGTCTTTACCTACTTTTTCCATAGCGTCGCTGATTAAAGCTCCTACTTCTTCGTCGCCTGCGGAGTTAGAAGCTACTTGAGCGATAGCCGTTTTTCCGTCAATCTTTTTAGAAATGGCTTTTAATTCGTCAACGGCAACGTCAACGGCTTTTTTAATACCTCTCTTTAAAATAACGGGGTTGGCTCCTGCGGCTAAGTTTTTTAAACCTTCTCTAATAATTGCTTGCGCTAAAACTACTGCGGTAGTAGTGCCGTCGCCCGCAACGTCGTTGGTTTTTGTGGAAACTTCTTTAACGAGTTGCGCTCCCATATTTTCAAACGGGTCTTCTAGTTCTATTTCTTTCGCAATCGTAACTCCGTCGTTAGTGATTAGCGGAGCTCCGTACTTTTTATCCAAAACTACGTTTCTACCTTTTGGTCCTAACGTAACTTTAACGGTATCGGCAAGGGTATTAACACCTTTTTCAAGAGCTTTTCTAGCGTCTTCGCCGTATTTTATTTGTTTAGCCATTTTAATTCCTCCTATTATTCAACGATAGCCAAAATATCGCTTTGGCTGATAATTTTAACTTCTTTTCCGTCAAGTTTAAAGTCGCTTCCCGCATATTTGTTGCAAAGAACTACGTCGCCTACTTTAACTTGCATTATAACTTCTTTACCGTCTATAACGCCACCGGGGCCAACGGCAACGACAACGGCAGTTTGTTGCTTTTCTTGCGACGCGCTTGGTAAGAAAAATCCGCTTTTCGTCGTTTCTTCTTTCGTGGTAGGTTCTACCACAACTTTATCGAATAATGGTTTTACAGTCATTTTTATATCCTCCTATAAAATTAGCACTCTTTTATTTTGTTTGCTAATTTAATTATATACATTAATTCGAAGTTGTCAACGTTTTTTTAATATTTTTTTATTTTTTTTTAAAAGATGATTAATATGTCAATAGAATTAATTGGTTTAGACAATATTCCATTAGTTGAACCTAATGACGATGTTTGTCAAATAATTAAAGATGCAATTGAAAAACAAGGTTGTTTATTAAAACATGGGGATATTATTTTAATAGCTGAAACATTAATTTCAAAAGCAGAAGGTAATGTTATCAAATTGGGGGACATAATTCCATCTGAAGAATCTATTATCATTGCTAAACAGTCCAAAAAAGATTCTAAATTGGTTGAAGCTATTATAAATGAATCTAGAGAAGTAGTTGCTGTCGGTCCTGATTTTATCATTACTGAAACTAAACAGGGTTTTGTTTGTGCAAATTCAGGTATTGACGAATCCAATGTTGATGAAGGATTGGCTACTCCTATGCCTGAAGATGCTGACAGGTCTGCAAAACAAATAAGGGAATTTTTAGAAAATGAATTTGATGAGGAAGTGGCAGTTTTAATTACTGATACTCAGGGCAGAGCTTTTAGAAATGGTGCTGTTGGTGTA
>CAJMEI010000186.1 GCA_905212395.1 uncultured Christensenella sp.
AATTACTACTAAAATAGTTGCATTTTATTCTTGACAGGTATAAATAAGGAGTTTATAATAAATACTATCAAATAGGTAGTGATTTAAGTAAGCGTTTAACGACGAAAAATTCGGCTTATATTTCAAAGAAAACGAAAGCTTAAACAATGCTACAAAATATTTACGTCTTTATGTGGCGTAGCGGACGGAGGGCGTATGAAAATTTCTAAAAAAGCGCATTACGGGTTACAGGCGTGCTACTATTTGGCGCAAGTTTATCCGAATTCCACTTTATCTAATAAAGACCTTGAAAAAAAGATATTTGTTTCCGCAAAATATCTTGAAAGAATAATGAGTTGTTTATCGTCGGGCGGAATAGTCGGCGCGAAAAAAGGTGTTTCGGGCGGATATTATTTAATGAGAGAACCCGAAAAAATTACCGTAGGCGACGTGGTAAGAACGCTTGAAGACGATTTGGAAATTTTCGATTGCGTAAAAAAATCGGATTGTACCAAATGTCCGTCGGCGGGGGTTTGGAGAAAGCTTTATAAAGGGATAAACGACTTATTGGACAGTATTACACTAAAACAAATGATTAGCGAAGATTAAAAAAACTATAGATTTCTAACAAGGAGCGTTATGAAAGAAATATATCTTGACCATTCGGCAACGACGAGAGTCGATGAAAGAGTATTGCAAAAAATGTTACCATATTTTACCGAGATTTACGGAAACGCAAACTCTCAGCACGGATATGGGCGAGAAGCTTTAAAGGGCGTTGATTGGGCGCGCGATACGATAGCGGAACTAATTAACTGCCACCCGTCGGAAGTGTATTTTACTTCGGGCGGAACGGAAAGCGACAACTGGGCGTTAAAGGGAATTGCCGGGGCGTATAAAGAAAAAGGAAAGCATATAATTATATCCGCAATAGAACACGCCGCTATGATAGCAAGTTGCAAGGAACTTGAAAAACAAGGTTTTTCGGTTACGCTTTGTCCCGTTCATAAAGACGGTATTATAGATTTAGAGTTCTTGAAAAACGCTATTAGGGAAGATACAATTTTAATTAGTTGTATGCTAGCTAACAACGAAGTCGGAACGATAGAACCTATTAAAGAAATTGTAAAAATCGCAAAGGAAAAGGGAATACTCGTTCATACGGACGCGGTTCAAGCGATGAGTTCTTTAAAAGTAGACGTAAAAGATTTAGGCGTAGATTTAATGAGTTTTTCTTCTCATAAATTTAACGGACCGAAAGGCGTAGGCGCTTTATTCGTAAAAACGGGCGTAAAAATAGATAAATTAATTACGGGCGGACATCAAGAAAGGACAAGGCGTGGGGGAACGACCAACGTTCCCGGCGTAATAGGTATGGCGGAAGCTTTAAGGCTTGCAAGACTTACTATGGACGAAGACAACGCCCACGTAAAAGCTTTAAGGGACCATTTCGTAGAAAGGGTTGAAAAAGAAATTCCTTACGTTCGCTATAACGGCTCGAGAGATAGTCGAGTAGTATCCAACGCGGACTTTTCGTTTGAATATATAGAAGGGGAGTCTATTTTGTTTATGTTGGATTTAAGCGGAATAGCGGTATCTTCGGGTTCGGCTTGTTCGTCGGGTTCGCTAGACCCTTCTCACGTGCTACTTGCTATCGGCGTTCCGATAGAAATAGCTCACGGTTCTATAAGATTTTCTTTCGGTAAAGAAAACACTATGGAAGAAACCGATTACGTTGTAGATAAATTAAAAGAAATAATTGCAAAATTAAGAGCAATGTCGCCGTTATATGCGGAAAAGGAGAATAAAAATGTATAATGAAAAGGTAATGGAAGCTTTCAGCAACCCGCATAACGTAGGGGAGATTGAGAATCCCGACGGATTCGGAAAAGTAGGAAACGCAGTTTGCGGAGATATAATGCAAATAACGTTGCGTATAAAAGATAATATTATAACCGACGCAAAGTTTAAAACGTTCGGATGCGCGGCGGCGGTAGCTACTTCTTCTACGGCAACGCAAATGGTTATAGGTATGACCATTGACGAAGCTTATAAACTAACTAACGCAAAAGTAGTAGAAGTGTTAGAAGGTTTACCACCGCAAAAAATACACTGTTCGGTTCTTGCCGAAGAAGCTATTAAAGCGGCTATCGACGACTATAGAGCAAAACAAAAAGAAAATAAATAATTAGTTTTAACAATAAGTTAAATTGTTCGATATAAAAAGGAAAGTTTATTTTTTAAAAGAACTTTTAAATTACTAAAACCTAGCGTTTAAAATTTACTTCCTTGAATTTATGAAATATTCATTTTTTCATATCATCCAATCGTCCAAATAGAACGCCACCCGAAAGATAAATTCTTTCGGGTGGAGTTCTTACTTAAGTAAAATTACAATCGTTTTAAAATTTTTTTAGTTTTTATCGCAAGAAAAAGTTCTATATATATTTAAACACGGAAACGCAAAATATGGATAAAAATAATAAAAAATA
>CAJMEI010000187.1 GCA_905212395.1 uncultured Christensenella sp.
AAAAGCCTAGCTTATTATATAATTGTAAAGTATATAATTATCTTTATAGAAAGATTAGTTTTTATAAGAAAATTATTTTTTGCAATCAGGAGGCAAAAATGACAAAGGCAAAGTCAATAGTAATATCGATACTGCTTGTTTTAATTACCGCGTGCGCAAGTTTTTTTACCTTTGCGTCTTTCCCGGTTAAAAAAACTAAAAAGTACACTTCGATATTTAAATCGATAGACGTCGGCTCTGAATTAAAAGGCGCTTACAGAATAGATTATTCGCCCGTTATCGAAGAAGGCGAAGTAAAGAAAAGCGACCAAGATAAATGTATTGAAATCGTTAGAAAAAGGCTCGATATAGAAGAATTCGGTTCGGCAATCGTTTACAAAAACGGAAATGGTTTTACCATAGAATATCCGCAAACTGCAAACGCGGGTACGGCATATTCGTATTTCGGAAGTAAAGGCGTTATATCCGTTTACGCGGGTACTACCGCAACGGGAACTAATTACTTCGATTATCCCGTAGCAGATTATTCTTCTTCGCCGTTTATTAAAAGCGTAAGCGTGTCGGAAGCGTATTCGCAAGACGGAATTATATATTCGGCAAGCGGATATTCCGTAGTTCTTGAATTTACCAATGCGGGTAGAGAACAATTTAAAAAAGCCACCAAACAGGCTTCTTCCGCTAGTTCCGACAACGATAAAGTCGTAACGATTTTCCTTGACGGAGATGTTACGTTATCGTCGGCAAAAGTTACGGAAGAAATGGACACTAATAGCGTGCAAATTTCGGGTAACTTTACTAAATCGCAAGCTCAAATAATAGAATCCGTTATCAAAAACGGAGTTATGCCCGTTAAATATTTTAACGGCAAAGTCGTAAATAACGCGGAAGTAGACGGTGAACAATACGTTATTTCATCTATCTATTCCGAAAAATGCGAAAAAACTTTAAAAATTGCTTGCTTAGTTGCGTTAGTAGTGTTTTTAGTCGCAATGGGCGTGTACTACAAAGGTTTCGGTTTATTAGCCGATTTCAGCGCGATAGTTTCGGTAGTTCTTTTCGTATTGATTTATTCGATAATTCCCGGAAGCGTTTTAACAATGTCTTCCGTACTAGGCGCAATAACCTCGTTTTTCGTATTCGTAACGGGAAGCGTAGTATTCTTTGAACTTATCAAAAAAGAATTCCATAACGGTAGTACTTTAAACGCCGCTATAGGCGATAGCTTTAAAAAGGTAATGTGGCTCGTTTTAGACGTTGCAATTTTAGCAATAGTAGCGTTCTTCTCGTCGTTCTTCCTTGCCGGTTGGGCAGTAAGAACGTTCGTAGCTACGTTTGCCGTAGGTTCGTTAATTTCGGCTATAACTTTCTCTTTATTCAATAGAGCTTTAATCGCAATATTCAAACCGATGGTAAATCAAGGTCGCTTTTATCACTTGGTAAGAGAGGAGGTAGAAGATGAATAAGACTTTTAAAATTGCAAAAATTGCGTTAATTGCAATGCTCGTTATAGCAATTATAGGCGCGGTATTATTTGGAATTTGCAAATTAAATTACGGCGCGGATATAAAAGGTTGCGTAGAAGTTACTATAGCTTTGGACGAAGATTCTAAAAGCGAAAGCGTTGCAGAAAAGTATCAAGACGATATTACTAAAATATTTAAAGATAACGGATATAAATTTGCAAAAACCACGAGAAAAGCTACAGACGCCAGCGGTTTTGTAAAATTAGTTTATAGCGTAAAAACCAAAAACGCGGACAAGACTATTCAAAAATTAAACGAAAGTTTTAAAACCGATTTAAACGGATATTTATCGGGTAAATACGCTGATTTTTCTTATGAAGAAAGCGTAACGGTATCCGAAATAGGTTCTTCTTACGGGCGTAAACTTTTAACCGGAATTCTTTGGGGAACGTTAATTTTAGCTTTGGCGATAACCGTTTATTCGTTTATTAGGTTTAAATGGGCAAGCGGTTTTACTACGCTACTTTCCGTAATAATGGATTTATTGTTGTTAGTAGCAATTTCCGCAATAACCAGAATAAGGGTAGACGCTTTATGCGTAAACGTAATATGGGTCGCTACTATATATTCGCTTTTAACTTCTTTGGTAACGTTCTTCGTACTTAAAAAGAACAGTAAAGTTAAAGTTACGGACGCGGAAAGCATTAAAGAAAAAGCTTTAACAAGCGCGCAGGAAAGTTCTAAATATATATTTATCGTTACGGTTGCTTTAATAGTTATGCTTTTGTTAGCAATTATTTTCGTGCCGTTAAACGTAAAGTTGTTATTTATTTATTCGATAATCGCCTTGTTAATTGCAGGCGCGGACGCAATATTAGTTAAACCCGTTTTAAGATATTGGCTTTCCAAAATTAAAAAAAATAAGAAAAAAGCTTAATTGAAAATTAAAATAAAGCGGACATAAATTTATGTCCGCTTTACGTTTAAAATTTAT
>CAJMEI010000188.1 GCA_905212395.1 uncultured Christensenella sp.
GTAATATTATTTTTATAAATAAAAATAAAAAATACGATAGAGGGAAAAATGCAATTAACTGTTTTAGGAAATAACGGACCGTTTCCCGCGGTGAACGGGGCGACGAGTTCTTATTTAATGACTTTTGACGACGGGGTAAAAGTCGTTTTGGATATGGGGAGCGGTGCGTTTTCCAATTTATTAAAAAACGATAATCCAAGCTCCGTTGACGCCGTGATAATATCGCATTTGCATTATGACCATATTTCGGATTTAGGAATATATTGTTATTATCTGCAATCAAAAGGCGGGCAAAAACCGCTTTTATATTTTCCTGAAAAAACGGAATTTACGGAAAAAATAGAAAAAACTTTAACTTTTACCGTAAAATATTATAACGATTCGGATAGTTTTCAGATAGGGGAGAATATCTTTTCGTTTAAAAAAGTAAAACATCCTGTAACTACTTATGCGGTAAAAATTAAAGAAAAGGACAAAAAATTCGTTTACACGGGGGATAGTAATTTTTGTCCCGAAATAAACGAGCTTTTTTCCGATTGTAACGTCGCTTTATGCGACAGTTGTTTTTTAAGTTCGCAGTGGAAAGAAAAAGCTCCGCACATGAGTGTTAAAGGCGTTTGCGAATTAGGACAAAAATACGGCGTAAAGGTTATTTTAACGCATTTTAATCCCGAAACCGACAAAAAACTTATAGAAAACGAATGTTTTGGTAATTACGAAATATCGGAAATAAATAAAAGTTATACAATATGAGAAAAATCGCAAATTTCAGATTTGCGTATCCGTTAGTTTTAGGCGTAATTTTAGGAGTAATATCGTGTAAAGCTTATTTCGAAAAAGATTATACGGTTTTAATAGTGGATTTACTTATAATTTCTCTTTACGCTTTTATATTTTGTTACGATAAGAAAATTTTAATTTTTTCTTTAATTGCCTTTTTAATAATTTTTACGCTATCCACAACCGTATATTATTTTTATTTTAAGCATTATCAATCATTGTATTTGCCTAGTGAAAATATTTATTACGTTTACGGAAAAGTAAAATCGGTAGCTTACTACGATAATTGCATTTCGGTAAAATTAACTAATGCAAGAATAGAGTACGACTATAAATTGATAAATGCCAACTTACAAGTTTATGTTAAAAACGGGGATTTAAAAATAGGCGATTACATCGGATTTTATTCAAAAATAGAAAAAGCATTTTCTACTAAAGACGTTTCGTTTTTAAGCGACGGAATAATTTATAAAGCAACTACGGATATAACGCAAATAGAATTTTTAGGAAACAAAGTAAATTTTTTTGAAAAGTGCAATTTGTATATAAAAGATTTGCTTTTTAAAAATATGTCTGAAGAAAGCGGGGCTGTGGCTTACGCAATGCTTACGGGTACGACGTCTTATATACCCACCGCCACGAAAGATTTATACAGATTTTCGGGAATAGCGCATATATTTTCTGTTTCAGGTTTACATATATCTTTCGTTGCGCACTTTTTAAACAGAATCACCAAAAGAATAAACGTAAAGAAAATATACAAAAGCGTTTTTATAATAATTTTCTTAATATTTTATAGTGGAATATGTAATTTTACTTTATCTAGTATAAGAGCGGTAATAATGTGTTCGGTTTTGTTATTGTGCGGAAGTTTCGGCGGTAAGTACGACATATTAAATTCTTTACTTATAAGTTTATCGCTTACGCTTTTTGTAAATCCTTTTGCTATTTACAGCGTAGGACTACAACTGTCGTATTTATCGGTGTTCGGGATAATAACTTTGGCGAACACCTTTAAAAGAGCGTTGAAAAAACTTCCCGATAAAATCGGGGAAGCAATTTCCGTAAGTTTATCGGCAAGCGTAATGACTTTGCCGGTTATGATGGAAGTGTTCGGGTATTTTTCTATCGTGTCCATAATTTACAATTTAATTTTTATTCCTTTGGTTACGTTTATATTTTTAACTTTAATAATTACGACTTTAATTAGCTTGCTAATTAAACTTAAATTTATTTTGTATTTAGCGGATAAAGCTATTAAGGGAATTAATTACGTTTTAAAACTTTCTTCGCCCGAAAAATATATTATCAAAACTGCGGGGCTTGGCATAGGAAAATATTTTTACTATTTAGGAATGGTAAGTTTCAGCGATTTGATAAATTTAAGTTATACAAAAAAAGCTATAATAGCTTTAATTTTTATTGTTATAGCTTTACTGTGTATAGTGTAAATGCGATGACTTTCGCTATTATGAGACAGACTAGATTAATTAAGGAGAATACTTTGGATTTTTTGGAATTTTACTCCGATAAACAAAAAAAATCGGCGTATTTGTTGGAAGGGAAAGACGGATATTTGCATAACCTTGCGATAAATAAAATAAAAAAACTGTATAGCGTAGACGAAATTGATTTTACCAAATTAGATTCTTGCGACGAGTC
>CAJMEI010000189.1 GCA_905212395.1 uncultured Christensenella sp.
ACATATTTCCAAAGAAAATAAACAAAAAATATTATCTCTAGAAGAAGATGATTTTAAAATTAAATTTATTGACGTAGAAGAAAATTTAAAAGAGCTTGAAGGAAAATTAAAAACCAGAGATTATTATTCTTTAACCACTTATTATAGACTATTTATTCCGCTTATTTTCCCCGAAATCGACAAAATGTTATATTTAGATAGTGATACCTTAATTTTAGGCGATATATCCGAGTTATATAATATAGACCTTGGCGATAATTATTTGGCGGGAGCTACCGACGAAGCCGTTTTAGCAATTCCGGTATTCCAAAAATACGTAGAAGAAGTAGTAGGAGTAAATAATTATCACGATTATTTTAACGCGGGTGTAATTTTAATGAACGTTAAAAAATTCAGGGAAGACAAAGTATTTGAAAAGTTTGTCGATTTAAACGACAAATATTATTTCATAGTTGCGCAAGACCAAGATTTACTTAACGTTTTATGTAGGGGAAAAGTTTGTTATTTTGACCGTAGTTGGAATAAAAATCCTACCGATACTACAAAGCCGTCAAAGCTTAATTTAATACATTATCATTTAACTATGAAGCCTTGGCACTACGACGGAATAATGTATTCGGACGAATTTTGGTCTTACGCAAAGCAAACTATTTTCTATGATAACATTTTAAAAGAAAAACAGAATTTTAGCGAAGAAGATAAAAAGAAAGACGAAGAGACAACGCCTTTATTATTAGAAAAAGCGCAAAAAGAAATATTAAGCGAAAATAATTTTAAAAGGAAGTTTTTGGTTAAATAATGGAAAAAGCCCCGGATAGATTAGAAGTTTTAAGAAAAATAGAAGATTACGAGCTAAACGGTAAATTTGACGTAGACGTAGAAAACGATCCGCCATGCGAACCGTTAAAGCCCGAAGAAGTGGATTATTTAAGGAAAAAATTATCGTCTAAAATTAAAAGATTTTTTGCATATAAAATGGCAATTTCTTTTGTTAATAAATCTTTAAAAAACGGAACCTTAATTATAAAAGATATTATAGGAAAAGAAAATTTAGATTTAGTTAATGGCGGAGCGATTGTTACGTGCAATCATTTTAACGCTTTCGATAATTTTGCCGTATACGAAGCTTTTAAGCATAAATTAACCCGAAAAAAAAGAATGTATAAAGTAATTAGGGAAGGAAATTATAGGTTTAAAGGGCTTTATGGCGTATTGATGAGAAATTGCGACACTTTACCCCTAAGTTCCAACATAAAAACTATGATGAACTTTTTAAATGCGGTAGACGTTTTGTTGCAAAACAATAACTATATATTAATCTATCCCGAACAGGCTATGTGGTGGAACTATCGTAAGCCTAGACCTTTTAAAATAAGAGCGTTTAAGTTCGCTTCTAAAAATCAAGTACCGGTAATACCGTGCTTTATAACTATGTCGGATAGCGATAAAATCGGTTCCGACGGATTTCCTATTCAAGAATATACTATGCATATTTTAAAGCCAATTTTTCCCGACAAAAACAAAACCGCAAAAGAAAATGCGGAAGAAATGTGTAAGAAAAACTATGAAATGTGCGTGGAAACTTACGAAAAAGTGTATAATGAAAAATTAACATTTACTACTAAGGAATAAAAAATGAGTTATTTTATTATTGCCGTTATAGCGGGATTATTATTGTCTGGCATAAACGTAGCATTTTATAAAGAGCTATTCGATTTTAGCGTTTTAAAAGTTTTTTCTTACGTTTATATAACTATTTTTGCCGTTTTCGCAATAGACGCGTTTATTGCGTTGTTTGTAAAAATGTTCCCGGAGAAATTATTTCAAAAATCGGGCGGAATATTTAAAATATTCAAATGGGA
Organism: uncultured Christensenella sp.; assembly: GCA_905212395.1. GTDB lineage: Bacteria > Bacillota > Clostridia > Christensenellales > Borkfalkiaceae > UBA4675. The sequence goes on from CAJMEI010000189.1 coordinate 1,863, forward strand.
AAAAAATTATTATCAAAAAATAGGGATAAAAAAATGGAAAGATAAAATTCCGGAATGGGGGAAACTTGCTAATTTCAGTAAAAGAAAATTAGTTGACCCAACGAATAACGAATATATAGCCAAGTTTATAGTAGAATGTAAGTACGGAGAAGTAATACATTTTTTAAGTATGTTCTTAGGCTTTTTAGTGATATTCGTATGTCCTTTAAAGGTATGGTTATCGGTCGGATTGCCCGTGGGAATTATTAACGCTATTTTAAATTATCCGTCGTTTTGTATTTTAAGGTACAATAGACCTAAGCTTGAAACCTTATATAAGTTAAATATGAGAAAAGCATTAAAAAGGCAAAATACTACTTTATCGGAGCAAAAAGAAAATGCGTAAAATATATAATTTCGATAACGTCGATTGTCCGCACTGCGCGGATTTAATGAAAAAAGCTATTTTGCAGATAGACGGTGTTAAAGATTGCGTTTTAAATTTTCTTGCAAAAAAAATGGTGCTTGAATACGATTTAAAAGATAAATCGAGAATTACAAGCGAAATAGAAAAGGTTTGCAAAGAAATAGTA
>CAJMEI010000190.1 GCA_905212395.1 uncultured Christensenella sp.
TTTTTCAAGCAAATTTGCCGTAAATAAGCTTTTTAAAGGCTTTTTTCGGATATAGGAGATTTTTGCCTAAAAATAAAATTGTTTTTAAAAACGTTAGCAAAAGCCTATTTTGGCTATAAAATTTAAAAAAATTAAGGAGATATTTTTATGAACAGTTATGCAGAAAGAGTTTTAACACAGTTAAAACAAAAAAATCCTAACGAACCGGAATTTCATCAAGCGGCTACCGAGATTTTTGAATCTTTATCGCCCGTTTTCGATAAACATCCCGAATTTGAAAAACAAGCATTATTAGAAAGATTTACCGAACCTGAAAGAGTTGTAATGTTCAGAGTTCCGTGGGTTGACGATAACGGCAACGTAAAAGTAAATAAGGGATATAGAGTACAATTTAACAGCGCAATCGGACCTTACAAGGGCGGTTTAAGATTCCATCCTTCCGTAAATTTAAGTATTATTAAATTCTTAGGATTAGAGCAAATTCTTAAAAACTCTTTAACAGGACTTCCTATCGGCGGTGGTAAAGGCGGTTCAGACTTTGACCCCAAAGGAAAAAGTGATAACGAAATTATGAGATTCTGTCAAAGCTTTATGACCGAATTATGTAAACATATCGGTGCGGACACAGACGTTCCCGCAGGTGACATCGGCGTTGGCGGAAGAGAAATAGGTTATTTATTCGGACAATATAAAAGAATCAGAAACGAACACGTTGGCGTTTTAACCGGAAGAGGTTTAACTTACGGTGGTTCTCTTGCAAGAAAAGAAGCTACGGGTTACGGACTTGCTTATATTACCGACGAATTTTTAAAATGCAATAACGATTCTTATAAAGGAAAGACGGTTGTTATTTCGGGTTCGGGTAACGTTGCAATTTACGCGTGCGAAAAAGTTCAAGCTTTGGGCGGAAAAGTAGTTGCGTTAAGCGATAGTAACGGATATATTTACGATAAAAACGGAATTCAACTCGACGTTGTTAAACAAATTAAAGAAGTTGAGAGAGCAAGAATTAAAGAATACGCTAACAGAGTTAAAGGCGCTGAATATCACGAAGATTCCAACGGAAGCAAGGGGATTTGGGGCATTAAATGCGATATAGCTCATCCATGCGCAACTCAAAACGAACTAAACTTAGAAAGCGCAAAACTTTTAATTGCTAACGGATGTAAGGTTGTAGCGGAAGGCGCAAATATGCCTACCACTTTGGAAGCTACCAACGCTTTCTTAGACGCAAAAGTTACTTTCCTTCCCGGAAAAGCCGCTAACGCAGGCGGAGTTGCCACCAGCGCGTTAGAAATGGCTCAATCCAGTCAACGTTTATTCTGGACTTTTGAAGAAGTAGATAAAAAGCTTCACGATATTATGGTAAACATTTTCCACAATATCAAAAAAGCCGCAGAGGATTACGGATTTGACGGTAACTACGTAATGGGCGCGAACATCGCAGGATTTATGAAAGTTGCTCAAGCAATGATTGATATGGGCGTCTGCTAAAATAAGTTTAAAGCGGCAGCTTAAAAGCTGTCGCTTTTTTTATCAAAAAAAATTGGTATTTAAGTTGAAAAACGGTATTTTTTTGGTATAATAGTATTAGTATATTTTAAGGAGATAAAAATGCTTTTACCAACACCACACATTTCGGCAAAAAAAGGCGACTTTGCAAAAACGGTAATAATGCCGGGCGACCCTTATAGGGCAAAATATATTGCAGAAAACTATTTAACGGATTATAAAATAGTTTCGGACGTAAGGGGTATTCAAGCGTATACGGGAAAATATAAAGGAAAAGAAATTTCGGTTATGGCAAGCGGAATGGGCTGTCCTTCTATCGGAATTTACAGTTACGAACTTTTCGTCGGGTACGGCGTAGAAAATATCGTAAGGGTAGGTACTTGCGGGGCGTTTTCGGAAGATTTAAAAATAGGCGACATAGTTATAGCTATGGGCGCTTGTTACGATTCGGGATTTTTTAATCAATATAGATTAAACGGAGTATTTTCACCCGTTTGTGATTATTCGCTACTGGAAAAAACCGTAGAAACGGCAAAAGAAAGCGGAATTAAAGTAGCGGTAGGCAATGTTTTTACAAGCGACTCTTTTTACGGAGAATCTCATCCCGACAACAAAAAGTGGGGAGAAATGGGCGTTTTGGCAAGCGAAATGGAAACGGCAGGTCTTTATATGAACGCTTGTTCTACTCATAAAAAAGCCTTAACCATTCTTACGGTTGCAGACCATTTGTTTAAAGAAGGCGGAATGACTTCCGAGCAAAGGGAAAAATCTTTAAATGATATGATAAAACTCGCTTTAAACGCCTCATTAAAATTTTAATCGTTTATATAATTTATTAGAGTTTAACTATTTTGATAAATTTCTTTATTAAAAGTTATATAAAATCGTTTTTTAT
>CAJMEI010000191.1 GCA_905212395.1 uncultured Christensenella sp.
AAAATTCCGACTATGGTTTCAAAAAATCTATTTCGACGCTTTTTGCCCATAAATATAGCTACGTCCACTTTTCCGTCGTGCAAATCCGCTTTTTTGTTTACTTTAAAAGAAGATAACGACCTACTATTTATTATCATTACCATTACGGCAGTGGTTGTTTTTACTTCTCCCCCGTCATAGCTGTAATCTAGTTCGAATTTATTAAACTTTAAATCGTTTTTTAAAATATAATCGGCGTAAGCTATTTTTCCAAATTTATGTTTATTATCTTGTTTTGTAGCGTAGGAAACGGTCATCATAGCTCCGCAACCGACGAAATATGCGGAATATCTATCGTTCACTTTCATAATGTCGTATAATTTAGCCTGTCCGCTTACTATTACGTTTAACGCCTTTTTAATATTTCTTTTTATTCCCATAGTTCTGGCAATATCGTTTACCGTTCCCGTAGGAATATATCCTAGCGTTATTAAATTTGCATTTTCTCCGAGTCCCGTAATTACTTCGTTAAAAGTACCGTCCCCTCCGGAAAAAACGAAAACGTCGTAATTTCCGACTGCGGAACGCGCGATAAACGATATATCGCCCGACTTTTTAGTTTCGTACACGTCTACGACTTCGTATTTTTCTTTAAGTCTGCCGACAATATAATCGAGCTTTTTTTTAATTTTTCCCTTTCCGCTGACGGGATTATAAGCAAATAAGCATTTCATTTTATATACTTTAATTCAAATCCGTGATTTTTTAAAAATTTAACAGCTAAATCTACCCATTGTCTACAATCGAAAGTAAGTCCGTTGCCTTTATCGTCGTAATTTACTTCTTCGTTTCCCAAACTCAAACCGTGCCAACCCTTTTCGAAAATATGCAATTCGTACGGTAGATTTAATTTTTGATATTCTAACGCAAATCTTAAACTATCTTGCGCGTTTACGAGATTATCTTCTTTAGTTGCCCAAATAAATGCGGGCGGACACTTATCCGAAACGTTAGATACTATATCCAAATATCTAACAAGTTCTTTATTCTCGCCGTTCGTAACAATCATTTCCGTTGCGTGTTTCATATTAATTACTGAAAAATCTAAAACCGCATAACACAAAATTATTGCGTTAGGCTTAAATAAATCACAATTTCTACGCAATAGTTTTATAACGTTTATATCGTCGTATCTTTCCGCAAGCGACCCAACCAAGTGTCCGCCCGCAGAAAAACCTACCGCCGAAATATGCTCTGGGTTTATAGAATATTTTTCCGCGTTTTCCCTAATATATCCCATAGCCATACAAATTTCCGTTAGTTGAACGGGATAGCCCATAGTTTTTACGGTATACATTAAGGAAAAACAATTAAATCCTTTAGATAAAAACTCTATCGCGACGGGTTCGTCTTCACGCTGAGAAACGAATTCGTACCCACCGCCCGCAACGATTAGCATTGCGTTTCTAACGTGCTTAACAGGCATTTCGGGAAGCGGTGAATGACAATAAACCTTTAAATATCCGCTAACCCCGTCGGGACGCGGAATTTTAAAATATTCGTATAAATCAATAGTTTCAATAATCATAATATCCCCTTTTTCAAAAAGATATTTTAACATAATTATACAATATTTGCAATAAAATTTATAAAATCGTTTATTTTTGAATTTATTTTTGTTACAATATAAATATAACCATAAAAAAGGAATTTTATATGAAATATTCAATAGGTACAAATTTAATTCATAGCGAATTTAACGGAAAATCTTACTGCGCGCTTTGCCAAATAAAAAGCATTATAGACGAACGCGTTACCGAACAGTTTTTAGAAGAAGCCGTTATGGAAGACCACGTTAGAGCAAGAGTAAATAAACTTGGTTTTTGCGAAAAACATTTCGATAAATTATACGAAGGCCGTTCAAAATTAGGGCTTGCATTACAATGTCATACAAGACTTAAAACTTTTACCGACGCCATTCAACCGACCACAAACGAGAAAAAAGCGAAAAAACAAGCTGAAAATATACGCAAACTTTCTTCAACTTGCATAATTTGCGAAACGGTAAACGAACACATGGATAGATACTATCAAACTGTTTCCAAAATGTTTTTAGCCGAAGAAGATTTTAGAAACGTTTTTACAAACGAAAAATCTATCTGCTTAAATCACTTTGCAAACCTTTTGGAAAACTGCTCTTACGCAGGAAAATATTCCGAGCAATTTTTAAAAAGTCTTTACGATATAGAAATTAAAAGCAACTCTATTTTGTCCGATGAAATTCGCGCTTTTTGCGATAGATTCGATTACAGAAACGCGCAAAAACCCTTAGGAGAAGAAAAAAACGCCTTACCTAAAACAAGAATTAAAATGTACGGAAAAAAATAACTATATCCTTAACATATTAGCTAGTACCATCTAAAA
>CAJMEI010000192.1 GCA_905212395.1 uncultured Christensenella sp.
AAACGGCGAAAAGCAAGCTTGCTTTTCGCCGTTATTTTTATGTTTTATTTTCTTAAAAATTACTTCGATATTTTTGAAATTTTGATTTTTTTAACTTAACGCTTAAACCGAAATAATAAATCGCAAAAAAATAAAACGAACTCAAAAAATTGAGTTCGTTTTATTTGGTGCCGGAGACCGGAGTCGAACCGGTACGGTTGTTACACCGAGGGATTTTAAGTCCCTTGCGTCTACCTATTCCGCCACTTCGGCATACTTTTATCGTAGGCTATTATATCATAGATATTTGTTCTTTTCAACTATTTTTAAGCTTTTTTTCTAATTTTTTAAAATTTTATTTCAAAAGAGAGACCGGACTTTCTCTCTTTTAAAACTCATATTAAGAATTTTCGGCTTCTTTAATTCTTTTATACATATCCTGCATTTTATTGTCTATTTCCGCAATTTTATTAGAACAATCCAGCATTTCTTCGTTTATGCCTATCGGAAGTTTGGATTTGTCCGCTTTATATCTTATATCGTGTTCTAAACTTGCCCAAAAGTCCATTGCGATAGTCCTTAACTGAACTTCCGCAACTACGTATTCCGTTCTATCAGACAAATAAACGGGAACTTTAATATCTAAATGCAACGAACGGTATCCGTTATAGTTGGGGGTTTTAATGTAGTCTTGCTTTTTTACGAGTTCTATATCCGTTTGTCTTAATAGTATTTCGGCAACGCTATAAACGTCGTCTATATAATTGCAAACAACCCTTACGCCCGCAATATCGTTTAGGTGTTTTTTAGCGGCTCCTATCGTTACGGGAAGGTTTTTCTTTATTAGTTTAGCAATAATGCTGTCGGGAGATTTTAACCTGCTTTCTATGTGATGAATGGGATTTCTTGCGTACAACACGTTAAATTCGTTGTTTAAAACTTCTAGCTTGACGGTAAGCTGTTTAACCGCGCTGTCGTATAAGTTTTGCATAACTAAAATTTCGTGAGTGTTATAAAAAGTTGATATATCTCCGTTTTTAGAAATTGTTTTCCTTTCCATTTGCCAAACCTTTTCGTTATTTTTAGTGATTATATCATAAAATAAATTTAAACTCAATGAAAAATCTAAATTTTAAAGCGTATTTTAAAATATATTAAATCTCGATAAGTCTTATATCGTTTGCTCTTTCGGAAATAACGTTTTCGCCTTTAAGAAAGTTTTTTTTCGCTTCGTCACAAGCGTTAAACTGTCCCGATTCTTCCGCCTGCGCTAGCGCTTGATAAGCATTGTAATAAGCGCAATAACTGTTTGTAGAAACGGTATATATTTTATCTAAATTTAAATATTCTTTCCAACCTTTACGTTTAAAACCCTACTACCGCTTTCGTTTGCAGGGTTAAACGTTAAGGTATTTCGCCAAATTACAAATAACTATCGCTATTAGTCGGCCAAGCGTTCCAATCTACGCTGTCATTAGCGGTAACGCACGCAGGGTTTTATAATTAAAGAAATTTATAAGATTTCTTTTAATTGTCTACCCGTAATTTTTTTTGGTTACTATATAATTTCCGTAAGGGCTTACGCCGATTACGTCCCCGTAAGTTACGTCGCCCTTGGCTATACTTGCCCAAATTCCGCCAGCGGCTTCAAAAGCAATGACTGCTACGGTTAGCTCTAAATACGCGTCCGTTATAACGTTCCCCAAGTTGGTTTGATTTATTCTTAAATTTTCCAATTTGCCGTCTGACGCCAAAGGACTAACGCCGACTTTTCTTTGTGAAATTTCGTTTTTTTCAGCTTTTAATTGCTCTATATTTTGCGTAGTATATTTTTAATTTTAGCTCCTGTTTTTTAAAGTTTATCACAAAATTTGCGGTTTATCAAATTTATAACGGGGAAAAACAAAGTTTTAAACGTGAACCCGACGTTAAGTAGCGTCGGGTTAAAATATTGGATTATTGCTTTAAAGAGTTTGTAAATAAACGTTTTCTACTAATAACGATATTAATTGTCTGCTAGTCGGTTTTTCGTAACTGTAAACTTCATAACCTAGTACTTCCATTAATTTATTCTTTTTTTCGTGATTGTAAGACACTTCTATCGCATGTCTTATGTTTCGCTCTATCGAGCATTTGTTTTCCCCAAAGGTTTCCGCTAATCTCGGATATAATCCGTTATTAAAGTTTTCAATTAAAGAGCCGTCGTTTATTATTAAACTTACGCCTTCTCTTATATAGCGGAATCCTTTTAAATTCGGCGGTATACCTATTTTTAGCAGTAATAAGCTTACTATCTCGCTGATTTTTGCATTACTTAAAGTCATATTGTAAATCTCCTTATTTTTTCCTTTAGTTAATTATTGCGACATATTATATCACTTAATATGGACAAAATCAAGTAAATTTGAAATATTTATG
>CAJMEI010000193.1 GCA_905212395.1 uncultured Christensenella sp.
TTTTATTAAATAAGCACTCTATTTTTTAATACATATATTGTAATTTTTTGTAAATATTCTAACTCTTAACGGCTAAATAGATAATTTTAAAAAATCCCCTATTATTATAATAGATTTTTAATATTCGGTTCTTCCTAACAGATAGTCAATCGATACGTCAAAAAAATCGGCAATTTTAATTAGCATTTCAAAACTGCACTCTCTTTCGTCATTTTCCCAATAACTAATCAGTCTTTCGCTAACTTCTAAAGTTAAAGCAAGAGATTTTCTCGTAACGTTTTTTTCCAACCTTATTTCTTTTAATCTTTCAGCAAACTTTTTCATATTACGTTAATTTTAGAACAAAATGTTCCTAAATACTTGACATAGAACAATGTGTTCCATATAATACATTTTGGAACATAATGTTCTTATTTATGTTAAATTTTAAAAAAAATAACAAACGGGGGAGAAAAACATGAAAAGAAAATTCATAATTTTAGTTTTAAGCTTACTTTTACTTTTATCGATTTTATCATTTGCTTCTTGTAAGAAAAACGATAAAGAAGAAGAAAATGTTACGCAAATTGCCCTAGCTGGTTCTTTTATCAATAGGGGGAATATTGAAACGGGCGTATATCGCAGTGGTAACGAATTACTTGAATATATTTACACATACGTTAATTATCAATTCTTTACCGACGGAAAATTGATTTGTAAATTTATAGGCATTGACGTAGCGCACGGCACAACCGTAAATCAAACGGAAATTTGGGATTTTATTTGCTTAAAAGATAATAACGATTATAATATTTTTTACGATTTAAAGGACGGAAAAATAACCGAAAAATCAGTCGTTTTAAAATACTATGGAGACAGTATAGGCATAAAGAATGGCAAATTATATTTAGACGGCGCTAATTCTGCAAACGAGTTTACAGGAATTGTAAAATTATTAAGCTATACTGCTCAAGAAGGCGGTTATATCACAGGCGACACTAAACAGTTTGTACTTAACGGTAAAAACGGCACTAGCGTAACGGCAGTAGCTAAAGCAGAATATGTATTCGACTGTTGGAGCGACGGAGTTAAAACTGCTACCCGTCAAGACTTAAATGTCCAAGACGATATAACGGTATATGCAAAATTTAAACAAAACTCAGCCGTTTTTATTGATATATGTTCTACCCATAGTTCTTTAAATGCAGGAGAAGTTTGCAGTGAATGCAATAAAGAATGTTACATAAAAAGCGGTAAAAATATTTTAATGAAAGATTTATCGGATAATTTATTTTCTATTGAATTTTACGAAGAAGAAGTAGAGGAATGTTTTGAGTCTTATTTATATAAGACGAAAGAAATAATTGTCTCTAACAATGTAATATCAATTTGTGGATTTTGGGAATATTATCATTCAAATTGTGATAAAATTACTTTAAAATATGAAAAAAATTCTCAATTAACAACAATAGCTAGTTCGTTTAACGGAACTCCGATTGAACATTTGTTTTTACCCAAAACAATAAAAAATATAACATATTCTTTTAATAATATTTCTATTTTAACGGAAGTTAATATAGGGGAAAAAGCTAATAGCGTTTATAACTCTTTTAAAAACACAAAATGGTGGGAAGCACAAAACGATATTGTTTATATAAACGATATTTGTTTAGGCGTAAAGAATAGCTTGCCGTTAGACAGTAAAATTACTATAAAAAACGGAACTAAAACAATTAGCAAAGAAGCTTTTAAGGGCTTTACGGGGTTAAGGGAAATTACCCTGCCAAATAGTGTAGAAATAATAGAAGAAGACGCTTTTGCAAACTGCTCTTCTCTAATAAAAATAATGCTATCTAACAATTTACAGAGCTTACCACATAATTTATTTGCCAATTGTGAAAGTTTAAACGGAAACGAATATGAAAATTGTATATATTTAGCAACTAACGATAATCCATACTTTTTATTATTTAAAGAAAAAAATTTAGATATTACAGAAGCAAAAATACATAACGATTGCAAGTTAATATATTATGGTGCTTTCTCTGGTTGTAGCAATTTAACAAGTATAACAATTCCAAACAGCGTAACGAGTATAGAAAATTGGACATATGCGGATTGTAGTAGTTTAGAAAACATATATTACACGGGAGATATAAATAGCTGGGTACAAATAGACGGTTTATATTATTTAATGCAATATGCTAAATCTATCAAAAACTTATATATACAAGGAGAATTACTAACGGAAGCAAATATAACCGCAAATATAACTAAAATACCTAGTTGGGCTTTCTATGGTTGTAGTAATTTAACAAGTGTAACAATCGGAAGCGGAGTAACGAGTATAGGAGAGTATGCTTTCTCTAGTTGTAGCAATTTAACAAGTATAACAATCCCTA
>CAJMEI010000194.1 GCA_905212395.1 uncultured Christensenella sp.
CCGGGACAAATTAAAGTAAATATAATAAGAGAAATAAGAGTTGTCGAATACGCAAAATAAAATATATTTTATAAAATAAAAAACAGCCTGCTTTATAGCAAGCTGTTTTAAAAATTAATTTAATTATTTATTGTTGATTAATTCGAATATAGAAGCTCCGCCTTCTTTATCTTCGTTCCAGTCCCTGATTTCGTCGTTATCTTCTTTAACTTTTCTGGGTTTTCTGGATTTAGCAGGCTTATCTTCGTCAGCGTCTTTTTCTTCAACCGCTTTTTCGGGAGCGGGAAGAACTTCTTTTATAGATAAAGTCATTTTTTGTTTGTTAAGGTCAATGTTAGTAATTTTAGCTTGAACTTCTTGACCAACCTTTAAAGCGGTAGTAGCGTCTTCTAACCATTCGTGCGTGATTTGAGAAACGTGAACTAATCCGTCAATTCCTTTTTCAACTTCTACAAAAGCTCCGAAAGGTGCAATTCTTACAACTTTACCCGTAATTACGTCGCCGACAGAGTATTTTTCAGGAACTCTATCCCAAGGCTTGGGTTGTAATTGTTTATATCCGATAGAAACCTTTTTGTTTTCTCTATCGATTTTAAGAACTACGAAATCGTATTCTTTATCAAGTTCTAATACGTCCGCCGGGTTTTTAACGTTCGTCCAAGATAAGTCCGAAATATGAGCCAAACAATCGAATCCGTTTACGTTTACAAATGCTCCAAAAGGCGCAAATCTTACTACTTTACCCGTTAAAATTTCGTCAACGGCAATAGAATCGAAAAATGCGTTTTCTTTTTCTTCTCTTTCTTTATCTTTAATTGCCTTTTCTTCTTGTAAAACGGATTTTTGAGAAGCAACGATTTGTTTTCTTCTGGGCTTGCTTTCGATTTTACCTTCTTCCGCTTTTACTCTTAAAGTTTTACCAACGTATTTTTCTAAATCTTTTGCAAAACCGTTAAGTCTTATTTGAGAAGCGGGAATAAATACGGAATAACTACCGTATTTTGCGGTAAGTCCGCCTTTATTAAATCCGTCGATAGTAACGTTAAAAACTTTACCGTTAGCTATTTCAGCAATTTCTTTTTCTTCTTCTTCAAGTCTTTTAATTTCCTTTTGACTGATTACAACGGGATTAAGACCTATAATAAGCACTTCTATTTCGTCACCGACTTTTTTGTTGTATTCGGCTTTATCGTATTCCTCGCAGTCTAATTCTTCTTTTTTAAGAAGAACTTCTTTTTTAGTGTTAGGCAATAAAACTTGTAAACCTTCGTCTGTTGCGGAAGAAATAGTTGCTTCTATTTTCATACCTTTTCTAAACTTCGTTTGTTCTTCTATGTTTGCAACAGCTTCTTCCATAGTAAACGTTTCAGTCGTTTTTTTAGCCTCTGTATCCATTCTTAAAATAACCTCCATGGCTTGTTCTCGTGGCGTTGACGCGCCCAAAACAATACCAACATTTTTAAATTCCAAAAGTTTTTTAGTGTCCAACTCGTCAGCCGAAGAAATTTTAAATACGTTAGAATTTTTACCTTTGCATATATCGTAAAGTTTTGCTGTATTACTGCTGTTTTTACCGCCTATTACGATTATTGCTTCGCATTTATCAGAAAGTCTTTCTGCTTCCCGTTGATTTACCTTTGTAGTATAACAAATTGTGTCAAAAATCTCAACTGTTTTACTATATTTTTTCTTAAAAAAATGTAAAAAATTTTCAAATTTGGCTCTATCGAACGTAGTTTGACAAACAATACATACTTTTTCAAGATTATCAAAGTCCAAAACGGGGTTTTCAGAGTCAACGAAAATTGCTTTGTAATCGCACCAACCGTTTGTTCCTATCGCTTCAGGGTGATTTTTTTCACCGACGATAATTATTGTATATCCCTTTAAGTAGTACTCCTCTACTATCGAATGAATTTTTTTTACAAAAGGACAAGTACAGTCTATTACGGTTAAATTTTTGCGTTTTATTTTATCTAAAATATCCTTTCCTACCCCGTGCGAGCGAATTATAATAGTTCCCGAATCTATTTCGTCAACGTCGGAAATAATTTTCGTTCCGCTTTCAAGAATTTTATTCGTTACCGTTTTGTTATGAATAAGCTCGCCTAAAATATAAACGCCTTCTCCGCATATTTTAGTTGCCGTTTCAACCGCGTTTTTAACGCCCATACAAAATCCCGAATGTTCGGCAATGGTAAAATTTATCACTTTTTCTTTTTCTCCGCAACGTATTCGTTTACTTCTTTACGAAGTTTTAATAGTTCGTCTGTAATTCTTTGCGTAATTTTATCGTTTACTTCTGCGGTAAATTTTTGTTCTTGACAATCTAGTTTAAAAGGTTCGCCTACGTAAACGTAATTCTTACGCATAAATT
>CAJMEI010000195.1 GCA_905212395.1 uncultured Christensenella sp.
CCGCCATGACGTTCATGCCATACAGGAACATCCCCAGGCCCCCGATAAACATAAACAGTATTTTCATATGCTCCATCTCTTTTGTCCTCCTACTCTCTCCTCGTTATTGCTTCTTTTCTGAATATTCATCTACCTACTTCTCAACAATATGAAATTCCTGTAAAGTCTGTACGAAGCAAATGTAAAGTTTATGTAAAGTCTTTGTAAAATCTCGGCAAATAGGCGTTTTAGGGTATGTATCAGGTTGTAATAATCTTTAATTTTTGTTATATTTAAAGCATCGAGATTTGTAAATATAGTTAGATTTTAATAAGTCAATGAAACAGAGTTTTCGTTAAATTACAGGAGAAAAACAATATGGGAGCGCAAGAAATTTTGCAGTTAATTCAAAGTTTAATTTGGTTACTTGCGGGCGTAGGCGTATTCATTGTGGGAATGAATTTTATGGGCGACGCTTTGGAAAAATGCACGGGAAACGGAATGAAAAAATTGCTTGAAAAGATAAGTAATAATCGTTTTTCGGGCGTAGGAATAGGCGCGGGAGTTACCGCGATTATTCAAAGTTCGTCCGCAACTTCGGTAATGGTAATCGGACTTGTAAACGCAGGAGTTATGACGCTTATGCAGGCAACCCCCATAATTATGGGCGCAAATATCGGTACTACGGTAACGGGCGTTTTAGTTTCTCTTAAAAGCGATTATTTCAATATGTTTATGTACGTGCTTGCGTTTGTGGGCGTATTGATGGGCTTTACTAAAAAAGAAAAAGTTAAAATCGCGGGCAGTCTTTGCTGTGGATTGGGGTTAATTTTCGTCGGATTAAACGTTATGAGTAGCGAGCAAGCATTCGGAAACCCGCTCGTTAAAGATTTATTTAAACGAATATTTGGCGTAATCGATTTTCCGCTACTTCTTATAGTCGTCGGAATGATATTTACGGCTTTAATACAAAGCTCGTCCGCCGCGACGGGCGTTGTAATAACGATGGTCGGAAATAACGTTTTACCCCTTGATTTGGCGTTATTTATCGTACTCGGGGCAAATATCGGAACTTGCGTAACTGCGCTACTAGCGTCAATCGGGGCAAACGCAAACTCCAAAAGAGTTGTGCTTATACATTTCACGTTTAACGTAATAGGAACGTTATTGTTTACCATAATAATTTGGGTATTCCGTCAACCCGTCGTAAATATTTTGACGGCAATGTTCCCCGGCAATAACGTAATGGCTCTCCAAATGCGTATATCTATATTTCACGTTATTTTTAACGTGTCTACAACGTGCCTTCTTCTTCCGTTTGTAAGACAATTAGTAAATTTTTCGCGTGTTGTTATTAAAGACAAAGCGGAGAAAAAACAAGCGTTAGCGCTTAAATACGTCGACGAACGTCTACTTTCTATGACACCCGTAGCGTTAATGCAAGTAAAAAAAGAAATCGAATATATGATGAGTTTAGTTGAAAAAAATATCGAACTAGCCTTTATTGCCGAAGAAACTAAAAGTACGGCGGACGGCGAACAAATTCATAAAAACGAAGATTTAATCGATTTTACCAACACCGCGCTGACGGACTTTTTAATAAAGTTATCGGTAAACGCTGAACAAAGCGACGAAACGGTAATCGGCTCGTATTTCCACGTTTTAAACGACCTTGAAAGGATAGGCGACTACGCTGAAAACTTCTTCGGATTTGTTGAAGATATGCGCAAAAAAGGTCTTTTTTTCTCCGAACAAGCGCAGGAAAAAATACTTAAAATGTACGATAAAGTAAGAGAAATGTTTACTATTTCAAGGGACGCTTTTGAAACGGGAGATAAAACCCGTTTAACAAAACTTTCGGAACTTGAAAACGAAGTGGACGGACTTAAAAGAAAGTTAACCGCGGAGCATTTCACGCGTCTTGCGGAAGGGCAGTGTAGCGTAGAGTGTAGTCCTTATTATTCGTCGCTTATATCGGGACTTGAACGAGTAGGGGACCACCTTGTCAACGTCGGGTACAGTATAACGAATCCTACTGGCTCGCAAAAAGAAGTGGTTTAAGTGGGAGTAATTAAAAAAATAGTTTGTAAAAAGTAATTTGTATTACTTGTAAAAAAATCGGCGTATTGACAAAAGTGTATTCTTTTGTTGCTTTATTATCGTTATGGAAAAGATAGTTTTTAACAATGAAACTTTTTTTTGATAAATGTAAGCTTTACGACGAAACTTTTATAGAAATTCCTAAAACATTTCAAATAAAATTTTGGGATATTATTATTCAAAAATAGACTATTCCGCTTATGACGAAGCTAAATTATTAAAGCTTATAAAATAATTAAAAGTGGTAGAGCAATACAGCGTTTTTTTATCCGCCG
>CAJMEI010000196.1 GCA_905212395.1 uncultured Christensenella sp.
GTAAAAAAAGTAAAAGGCGTAAAGGAATGTAAATTTGCGCTTGCGGATAAATCCGTAATAGTGTATTACGAAAATTGTACTATAGAGCAAATTAAGGATTCGGTAAAAAAAGCAGGGTACACTCCGCGCGAAGAAAAAAAGGAGAATAAACTACTTAAAATCGTTATATCGGCGGGTATTTTAGTCGTAATGATGTTTTTAATGTTCGGCGATATGCTTTCTTTTTTACCGCATAAATTTAATATGATGGTTTCGCCCGTTATTTCGTTTACGCTATGCGTGGCGGTAATTATCATCAATATTTCTTATTATACGGACGGTATAAAAAAGATAATAAAATTACACCCGAATATGAGTTCTTTGGTTGCGGTGGGCTCGCTTGCGTCGTTTATTTACGCTACGGTGTCGGTTTGTATCGCTATGTTTTCTAAAAACGAAGCGCTTAAACACGAGTATATGAAAAATATGTTTTTCGACTCTTCCGCAATGATAGTCGTAATAGTTTCTATCGGCAAATATTTAGAAGAAAGGGCAATAGGGAAAACGAGAAACGCTATTAGTGGACTTCTTGCTTTAACTCCCGATAAAGCGGTTATTTTAACCGAAGACGGAGAAGAAAAAGAAGTGGAAGTATCGTCGCTAGATAAAGGGCAAATTTTCGTTTTAAAAAGCGGAGATAAAATTTGCGCCGACGGAATAATCAAAAAAGGCGAAATTTTCGTTGACCAATCGGCTATAACGGGGGAAAGTTTACCCGTGAAATTAGGCGTAGGAAAAGTAATTCGTGGCGGAACGATAGTCGTAAGCGGATATTGTCAAGCCGAAATTACCGCGCTAGGGGAAAATACGACGATAGGAAAAATTATAAAGCTCGTATCGGAAGCGGGCGCGGATAAAGTCCCCATTGCGCATTTAGCGGATAAGGTTGCGGGAATTTTCGTACCCGTAGTATTTCTAATATCGTTAATCACCTTTACTTTATGGGCGATATTCGGAAGTTTAGAACAAGGAATAAATTACGGAGTTGCCGTGTTAGTCGTTTCGTGTCCTTGCGCGTTAGGGCTTGCTACGCCACTTGCCGTTATGACTGCAACGGGCGTAGGGGCAAGTAAAAACGTTTTAATTAAAAACGGAGCTTCGCTTGAATATTTATCTAAAACGAAATACGCATTTTTCGATAAAACGGGAACGCTTACGGAAGGTAAATTCCAAGTAACCGATTATTATTGCACGGAAGACGTTTTGTCAGAAATTGCGTCGATAGAAAAAAACAGTTCCCACCCGATTGCGGGCGCAATATGCGATTACGCTTTGCAAAACGGTAAAACTTTAAAGGAAGTAGAAAACTTTGTAAGCGTTACTTCTTGCGGAGTTCAAGGCGTAATTGACGGAAAAGAATATAAAATAGGTAAATGCGACTACGTAGGGGTAACGGAAGGCGAATTTTACGATAGATATAAAAAGTCTTCGGGTAGCGGTGTTACAACGCTAATTGCTACGGTAAACGGTGAACCGAAAGCCGTAATAACCTTGTCCGATAAGATAAGGGAAGGCGTTAAAGACGTTATGAAAGAACTAGCCGATTACGGAATTAAAACGGTAATGCTCACGGGGGATAATTATTCTACCGCCGAAAGAGTGTCTCATTCTTGCGGGATAAGCGAATTTAAAGCCGAAATGATGCCCGAAGATAAAGCAAAAGTAGTAGAGCAAGCGACGAAAAATAACGTAACTACTTTCGTGGGGGACGGAATTAACGACGCCGTTGCCATGACTAGAGCAACGGTAGGCGTAGCGGTAGGTTCGGGTACGGATATTGCAATAGATAGCGCCGACGTTATTATTACTTCGTCCGATAGTAAAGATTTGGTTCAAGCGGTAAAAATAAGCAAAGCTACCGTTAGAAATATTAAGCAAAATTTATTCTGGGCGTTTTTCTATAACGTAATAGCAATACCCGTTGCGTGCGGATTGTTTAGTTGGGCGGGATTTACTTTCAGTCCGATGATTGCTTCCGTTTGTATGAGCTTATCGAGTATTTGCGTAGTGCTTAACGCGTTAAGGCTTAAAAGGCTAAAATAGGTTTTAAACTTTGTTAAAATTTAAAGAAAATTAATATTTTATGCGATGTTTTAAAACGGTGAAAAAATTTGAACAAATTTTTTCACCGTTAATTTTATTTTTAAAAAAATTGCGTTTGCCCTAAGTTTTAATTAAAAAGTTAAATTTTCGACTTTTACAAGG
>CAJMEI010000197.1 GCA_905212395.1 uncultured Christensenella sp.
ATCGTATTGTTTCCCCAATAATCGTTTTGCGTTATAAATAAATATCCCGATAAAACTAAGGCTATGTTTTCGGGTTTTTGTCCGACTGTAAAAAGCGTTTGCCCCTTTTTTAAACTTATCACTTTGGCTTTTACGCAATCTAAAAAACTTTCTATTTGCTCTTGCGATATTCCTTCGAATAATTTTACGTCCGTTAAATCTTTTTTCATAAATTTTATTTTCGTTGCATTTGCAACTATTTTTTTTCGTTTAGTATATTATAATGGTTAAAAAAAGTCAATAATTAAAAGGATTTATATGAAAAGATTTAAGATTTTAGCATTAATTCTTGCCGTAGCGACTTTATTTGGTTTGGCAAGTTGTAAAAAAGACGCAAAAAAAACTTATACGGTATCCGCTCCCGACGGAGCTCCCGTAATGGCGATAGCAGAACTTATGAAAAACGACGATAAATATTCTTGCGATATTATTTCCGCAAGCGACGTATCCGCAACGCTTACGAAAGGTGAAAAAGATTTTGTAATTGCTCCTACTAACGCAGGAATGACGATTTCTATGAAAACGGGAAACTACAAAATTTGCGCCGTTACGAGTTGGGGAAATTTGTATTTAGTTGCAAAAGACGGTACGATTTTTGATAATAGTAATATGACTTGTTCGGAATTTTTATCGCAATTTTCAGGTAAAAACGTTTATTCGATAGGGGTAAATGCAGTTCCCGATAAAACTTTTAAACATTTGCTAAATAAAGCGGGCGTTAGCGATTGTACTATTAATTCGGCGGAAGCCCCCGAAATTCTAGCGGGGTTGAAAAGCGGTACTATTGATTACGCTATTTTAGGCGAACCTGCCGTAACTAGCGCGAGCATAAACGTTTCGGGACTTAAAATCTTATGTTCTATATCGGACTTGTGGGAAAAATCCGAAAATAAAAGATTTCCGCAAGCTAGTGTTTTTGCAAAATCCGGCTTAAAAGATGGCGTTATAAACGAATTTTTAGATAGAGTAAGTAAGTCTATAAACTATTTAAACGCAAGCGAAGATAACGCTTTGGAATTAGGTAGTTTTCTGGAACAAACGGGAAAATCTACTTTAAAAGGAGCAATCGTACAAAAAGCTTATAAGAGAATGAATCAAAATTTCGTTACGGCAATCAGCTGTAAAGATGAAATTATCGAATTCGTTAAAGTGTTAGGCGTAAATTATACGGAAGAAAATTCAAACGTATTTTATGAAAAAAATTAAAAGCATAATTAAAAAAAATAAATACTTATTAACGGCTATATTGTTTTTTATAGCCGTTTTATGCGTTTGGGAAATTTACGTTAAGGTAAATAAAATTCAAGATTACGTTTTTCCCGCTTTATCCGACGTTTTAAAATCTTTAATAGATTTAATGAAGCAAAGAACGTTTTACAAAAAGATAGGATTTACTTGTTTAAGAATACTGAAAAGTATGTTATTATCCGCTGTCTTAGGGCTTGTTATCGGACTTATAGGCGGACTTAATAAGTTTTTTAGGGCTTGTTTAAAGCCTATTATAGCTTGCTTAAAGTCTATTCCCGTAATGGCTATAACGTTAGTCGTGCTAATCATATTCGGGGGAGAAGAAACTCCCGTCGTGATAGGGTTTATTATGGCATTTCCCATAACGTATTCGCAAACCGTTTTCGGAATAGAGAATATAGATAAAGAAATTATAGAGATAACTAAAACGTTTAAGGGGTCTTTTATAAAGAAAATCGCAAGAGTTTACGTTCCGCTGTCTACTCCTTCTTTTTTGCAAGGACTACAAGTTAGCGGAGGACTTTGTATAAAAGCGGTTATTTCTGCCGAAATTATAAGTTTTACGGTAAATTCGATAGGTATGGCAATGTACGTGGCAAAATCGAATATGTTTACGGATACGCCTATACTTTTCGCGTATTGTTTTGTGGCGTTATTTTTATCTTTAATTTTCGATGGCATTATATACTTATTAAAAAAAGCGTTAGTAAGGTGGTAAAAAAGAGCATAAAAGCCTTGAATAAAAAACGAAAAACAATTGACAATGCAAAAAAAATATGGTAAACTATTCAAGCAATCGTAGAAAAGTAATAAAAATACGGTTGAAAAACGTATTCAGCGTAAGGAGAAATACCCAAGTGGCTGAAGGGGCTCCCCTGCTAAGGGAGTAGTGGTGTAACAGCCAGCCCGAGGTCAAATCTC
>CAJMEI010000198.1 GCA_905212395.1 uncultured Christensenella sp.
ACTAAAATCTTTAATTTTTGTGGATAAGAAAAGCCCACCATATTTCGCCTAAAGCAAAATATAGTGAGCTACACTTTTATTTTGAATTAATATCCCTATGTCTATTGCAGTTTAGGAAAAGGGGTATTTTATTTAAATTAAAAGAATTCTCTTTTTAAAGCACGTTTAAATAATCCGTCTAAAACGAGTTTCGCGTCTTTCTTATTATATATAACGTCGTTTACGGCTTCGCATATAGGAAGTTCTACCCCGTACTTTTTACCGAGTACTAACATTGCCTTTACCGTATAACAACCTTCCGCAAGTTTATCGAACTTTTCGCCTTTAACGAGCATTTCCCCAAATCTTCTGTTATGAGAAAATTCGCTAAATACCGTAGCTTCGTAATCTCCTAAATGGCATAATCCGAACGCAGACATTTTGTTTCCGCCCATAGCGTCTATTAAACGGGAAATTTCTATCGTTCCCCTAGACATTAACGCGCCCTTTAAAGAAGATACTCCTAATCCGTCTAACATTCCCGCAGCTATCCCTATTACGTTTTTACTTGCCGCGCCTACTTCCGTACCTATTAAATCTTCACCGTAATAGAATCTAATAAGGTCGCTAGATAAATTATCGACTAAAAATCTTTTGGTTTTTTCGTCGTCGCTATCTATAACCATACAGTTGGGAACGCCCCTATAAAATTCTTGAACGTGTCCCGGCCCTACCCAAACGCATACTTTATTGCTTGGGTCTAAGTTGGCTTTTGCAATTTCGCTTATTCTTCTACCCGTTTCCATCTCTATTCCCTTCATACAGTAAATAAAGATTTTGTTCGTTAACTCTAACGCTTTAAGCTCGTCCATTAAACCTTGAAGAGCTTGCGTCGGGATAGAAGTAACTATAATTTCCGCGTCTTTTACAACGTTTATATCGGTTGAAAGTTTAACCGATAAAGGAAGCTCTAAATAACTGTTTTTTCTACTAGCAATAAAAGTTTGCATACCTATATCGTCTTTCATTCCGTATAAAGTAACGTCTTGACCGATTCTGTCTAAATACCAAGTTATACAAGAACCCCATCTACCCGGTCCAATAACCGTAATTTTCATTTTTACACCTTCTTATAACTATATAAGCATATTATATCAAACCTAAATTATATTTTCAACTTTTTTTAAAGTATTTACCATAATTTAACTTCAACATAAAAGTATATTAGTTTTTGTTTTGCTCAAAATAATATCGAAGGAGGAAAAGGGAATGGATTTCAAAAAAACGAAAACCTACGAAAATCTGGCCAAGAGCTACGCCAGCGAATGTATGACAGGTATGAAATACAGATTTATGGCGGAAATGAGCAAGATGCAAGGTTATACCGATTTGTATAACGAACTTAGTCTAATAGCCCAAAACGAAACGAAACACGCAAAAGTGTTTTTTGATTATATCGTTGAAAACGGCGACGACGTTATAGCTTTTAGCGGAGATTTTCCTTTTTTTGGCGGAACGCTGGAACAACGTCTTTTCAGTTCGATTTTAATCGAGAAAAAAGAAAGCGAAGACGTTTATCCCGCTTTTTTAAAAACTGCGCAGGAAGAAGGATTTACCGAGATTGCTAAATCTTTTGAACAGATTATTTCCGTAGAAAAGACACATAGGAAAAAGTTTGAAAATCTTTACGACAATTTTAAAAACGGAACTCTTTACAAAAGCCGTCAGGAAAAACTATACGTTTGTACGCAGTGCGGTTACAGTGAGTATTCAAAAGAAGCTTGGCATATTTGCCCGCTTTGTTCGGCAAACCAAGGTTTCGTTAAGTTGGAATTGCCCGAAAACGCAAATGAGAAATAAAAAAGCTGTTAAAGACTGTAAAAGTTGTAAAAACACTAAAACTTCTTCTTGTTCGAGTAAAGCTAAAAGCAAGTAATGAAAGCTAAAAGAATGATTTCTAAGTTCGATACGCTAGGTTCTTACACCGGTAATTACGAGCAAAATCAAGACGAAAAACCCGTTCAAGACGCGGACGATTTATAAGGCTTACCAAAGATAAATTTACGGATTGCCCCAACGAATAATCTTATCGGTTAAATAAGTTTCGGCATAAAAAAATTCGTTTTTTTGATATTATAAACCGTTCAGCAAACGGCATTATTCGCCCTTTAACTTTATTTAACAATTTAGCCCGACGCATTTAAATGCGTCGGGCTATTCCG
>CAJMEI010000199.1 GCA_905212395.1 uncultured Christensenella sp.
ATTATTTTATTGTATTATTTAATAGTTGTTTTTACTATAAGATAGGAGATATAGTATGACGGATATTCCAAAAATTTTCGGACAGGACGTTTTTAACGAAGACGTTATGAAAAAATTATTGTCCAAAGAAGTATACGACTCGTTGAAAAAGACCATTGACGAAGGTGAAAAACTTGACGATAAAATAGCGCAAGAAGTAGCTAACGCTATGAAAGATTGGGCAATTTCTAAGGGGGCAACGCATTATACTCATTGGTTTCAACCTATGACGGGCGTTACTGCAGAAAAACACGACTCGTTTATTTCTTCCGTAGGGAACGGAAAAGTAATTATGAGTTTGAGCGGAAAGGAACTGATTAAAGGCGAACCCGACGCTTCCAGTCTTCCAAACGGCGGACTTCGCGCGACGTTTGAAGCAAGGGGATATACCGCTTGGGACCCGACGTCTTATGCGTTTATAAAAGAAAATACGCTTTGTATTCCCACCGCGTTTTGTTCTTATACGGGGGAAGCCTTAGATAAAAAAACTCCGCTTTTAAGGTCTATGGGGGTTATAGACAAACAAGCTAAAAGAATATTAAAACTATTCGGCAAAAGAGTAAAAAGAGTTAGTTCTACGGTAGGCGCGGAACAAGAATACTTTTTGCTAGACCGTAAACAAGCTTTAAAGAGAAAAGATATAGTCTTTACGGGAAGAACTTTGTTTGGAGCGAAAGCTCCTAAGGGGCAAGAGTTAGAAGACCATTATTACGGAGCTATAAAACCAAGAGTTGCAAGTTTTATGAAAGATTTAGACGAGCAACTATGGAAATTAGGTGTTTTAGCTAAAACCGAGCACAACGAAGTAGCGCCTTCTCAGCACGAGCTCGCGCCGATTTTCACAACGACTAATATCGCTGTGGACCAAAATCAGTTGATGATGGAAATAATGAAAAACGTTGCGATTTCTCACGATTTAACTTGTGTTTTGCACGAAAAACCTTTTGCGG
This sequence comes from uncultured Christensenella sp., assembly GCA_905212395.1. Lineage (GTDB taxonomy): Bacteria > Bacillota > Clostridia > Christensenellales > Borkfalkiaceae > UBA4675. The sequence continues at coordinate 990 of CAJMEI010000199.1, forward strand.
GAATAAACGGTAGCGGAAAACACAATAACTGGTCGCTTGCAACGGATAACGGTGTAAACTTGTTTAATCCGGGAGATACACCGAAAGAAAACGCTCAGTTTTTATTGTTTTTATGCGCGGTAATAAAAGCGGTAGATAAACATCAGGATTTACTTCGTATTTGCGTTGCGACTGCGGGAAACGACCAAAGATTAGGCGCGAACGAAGCTCCGCCCGCAATAATTTCCATTTATTTAGGCGAAGATATAGAGCAAGTTTTGTATTCTATCGAAAGCGGAGAAAAATACACCGAAAAGGGAAATTCAAGTATGGATTTAGGCGCGTTCGTTTTGCCTAAATTAAGAAAAGACGCAACCGATAGAAATAGGACTTCTCCGTTTGCTTTTACGGGAAATAAATTCGAATTTCGTATGGTAGGGTCGTCGCTTTCTTGCGCGGGACCGAACACGGTAATTAACACGATAGTTGCCGAAACTTTGGACGAATTTGCAACTCGTCTTGAAAACGCCAAAGATTTTAACAAAGAAATTCACGATATAATTTCCGATACCGTAAAAAATCATAAACGCATATTATTTAACGGCAACGGTTACGGGGACGATTGGACTGTAGAAGCGGAAAAAAGAAAATTATTAAATTTAAAAACCACTCCGCAAGCGTTAGCCCATTTAACCGACGATAAAAACGTAAAATTGTTTACAAAATACGGAGTGTATTCGGAAAACGAATTAAAATCAAGACAAGAAATACTGCTTGAAAATTACTGTAAAACGATAAATATAGAAGCCTTAACTATGATTTCTATGGCAAAAACTCAAATATATCCTGCCGTAAACGAATATATAGGGCAACTTATTTCGGTTATAAGCGCGAAAAAGTCCATTGGGGCGGTTTGCAAGCAAGATGAAATTAAGGCAAGACTTTTATCGGATTTAAACGAAAAAATGATTGCGGAAACCGACAACTTAGAAAAGTTAGTGTCGCAAAACAGGTTTAATAAAAACCTTGCCGAACAAGCCGAATTTTATTGTAACACCGTTTTGGCTTGTATGAAAAAAATTAGGAAATATGCTGATGAGGCGGAAAGCGAAACGGAAGAAAAATATTGGCCGTTCCCGTCGTATGCGTTGCTATTATACGGAGTATGATTAAAATTTATTATTCTTTTATATGTGATTTTTCTTAAATCATATATTAAATCTT
>CAJMEI010000200.1 GCA_905212395.1 uncultured Christensenella sp.
AATATATTTTTAAATTTAGTGTTATTGAAAATAGATTTTTTTGTAATTCGGTTTACAAAAGCATTTATTTTTAAACAAAGTAAAAGGAGTTAAAAATGAAAGCTTTTATAAAATCTTTTATAGCTTTTGCGCTAGTTTTATGTATGATTTTTTCTTTCGTTGCGTGTGATGATAAATCAGTGACGGTAGAAACGGCAAACGTAACTATCGGGGTGAGCGTTAATCCGTCGGACGAAGTTAAAAACGCAAAAAATGGCGACGTTTATTTTAATAGAGATACGAAAGACGTTTACGTTTATTCTTCAAACGGTTGGGACTTTTTATATAACACCGCAGGACGCGACAGTTTCGACGGTACTAAATGGCTTACGGGAAATTCTTCTCCGACAAACTCTATAGGAAGGGAGGGAGATTTTTATTTAGATAAATCTTCGTTTACGCTATACGTGGTAAGTAACGGACAATGGGAAGAAATAGGCAGTATAAAAGGTCATGACGGGCAAGACGGACAAAACGGTCAAGGAAATCGTTGGTTTACTGGCGAAGGCGCGCCTAACGTTACCGGCGCAAGCGACGGAGATTTCTATTTGGACACTACGACTTTTTACGTATATAATTTAAAACAAGGAATTTGGGAAATGATAGGAACTATTAAAGGTCAAGACGGTGTTGACGGTAAAAACGGTCAAGACGGAACAAACGGATTAAACGGAGCTGACGGAAAAGACGGAACTAACGGTAGAGACGGAAAGGACGGAAGCAACGCTTTAGTAGACGCTTCTACTTTAAAAATCGGGGACGACGGATATTTGTATATAAACAACGTAAAAACTCAAATGTGCGTTTATATGCCGATAAACGAGCAATCTTTAGCGGGAAATTATAAAACGGCACAAGGTTCGTTTATGACTGAAAGAACGGATAGGTGTAAAATTACTTTAACAAAAAGGGTAAAAAGAGGAGTTAAAATTACACTTAATAATACAAATTATAGGTTTGGAATAGCTACTTCAGACTCGCCTAATAATCCCGGATGGACTTGGGATAGCGATAGCTTATGGCAAGGAACGGCAAGCGGAGTCTATACGTGGACGTGCGATGGAGTAGATAGACAAACGGGAGCAGTTCACGAATACTTTTATTTAACGATAAACGTTGCTCATCCGACTGACGCTACGATAGGTGCAACTCCTGAAGAAAGAGAAAATATCTTTAAGGCTTTTTCTATAGAAGGTTATTTCGAAAACTTTTTCTTCCCGGGGACTTCTGCCGAAACGGGAGCTGCGCCCGATTATAACTATTCGGTAAACGGAGTAAACCATAGGGGATTTAGTTTAGAAGCGCCTGAAAACACTTTGGCGGCTTATAGACTTTCTAAATTAAAAGGCTTTAACGCGGTAGAAACGGACGTTTCCTTTACGAGAGACGGTGTTCCCGTACTTTTACACGACGATTCTATCGACAGAACTTCTAACGGAACAGGAAAAATTAAAGATTTAACTTGGGACCAAATTAAAGATTTAGATTTTAGTAACGGTAAGACTGCTTACGCAGGTGAAAAAATTCCTAAATTCTACGACTTTTTAATTCTTTGTAAAAATTTAGGATTACATCCTTATATAGAATTAAAAACCTACGATATGGATAGAAATAAAGTAAACACAATTGTAGATATGGTAAAAAGAGTTGGAATGAAGGGTAAAGTAAGCTACATTTCGTTTGGTTTCGATTTATTGGAATACGTAAGGGATAGGGATAATACCGCAAGACTCGGATATCTAATAGACGGTAATCGTCAAAATACGCTACAAGAGATAAATAAAGCTATTTCCTTAAAAACGGATAAAAACGAAGTGTTTATTGACGCAAACTATTATCCTTTAAGAGATAACGTAAATACAGGCAATAATTTGGAAGATTGCATTAACGCGTGTATTGCGCTTGATTTCGCTTTAGAAGTTTGGACGGTGGATAGTGCGGACGATATTAGAAAAATGGACCCGTTTATCAGCGGAGTTACTTCTAATAATCTTAATGCGGGAGAAGTTTTGTATTTTAAATCAAGAGTTTAAGGAAATGGTTGTACTTAATAAATGACAAACTTATAGAACTTTAAAAGTTATTAATCCTATAATAATATTTTTATGGTATAGCTTTTATTAAAACGAGTATTTTCTCCT
>CAJMEI010000201.1 GCA_905212395.1 uncultured Christensenella sp.
ACTATGTATCCAACTACTAACACTGAATAAAGTATTAAACTTATTAGTATTGTAATTAATATTCTTTTTAATATTTTCATTTTATATTGTCTGTAAATGATTTTGCTATATCATCTACTATTTCATCAAATGTTTTATCTTTAATACTTTTGTTATCTTTTTCTATAGTTTTATCTTTACTTTTATCACCCTTACTTTCAGTAACATATGAAAGTCCTGTTCCTGGTAATGTTAATGTTTTTCTAGTTGTGCCTTTTGCTGTCTTACTTACTCTTACTCCTTTAGTGCCAACACTATATCCTATACCATTTTTACTTAAATTTACTTTTACTCCTTTACCTAAATTAATACTTTTTCTAAATCTTAGACCCATCACTTATCACCTACTTATTTTTTAATACATCTCTTATTTCTTCTAATAAGACTACTTCATCACTCTTTTTAGGTTTTTCTTCTTTCTTTTCTTCTTTCTTATGTTTATCTAAGAACTTATTCATAATCTTAACTACCATAAATATACAGAATGCTATTATTAAAAAGTTAATGACATTTTGTATGAAGTTACCATATTTAATAGTTGAATCTCCTACTTTAATAGTTAATTTTGTAAAATCATATCCTCCTATTAATACTCCTATTAAAGGCATAATTATATCATTTACTAGTGAAGATACTATTGTACTAAAAGCACCACCTATAACAACACCAACAGCTAAATCAATAACATTGCCTCTTTTAATAAAGGTTTTAAATTCTTCAAATAATCCTTTTGACTTAGTCGCAAATTCTTTAATCTCTTTAATTTCTTTTTTATTTAGAACTTTATAACCGCCCGTCTTAATAAAAGTAGCGTCAGCTATATCGTCTAAATTTTCATTCGTTGCGCCTAGCTCGGATAAATTCATAACAAGTCCTAAATCTTGCATCCATTTTTCCATTTTATTTAAGCCTTCTTCCGCAACTTGTTTTTCGCTTTTACCGATATCGTCTACCTCCCAAACGGTTTTAGCGTACCTTGCAAACTTTGCTTGCCCGAAAGGCAAAATATAACGATAGTACGCCATGGATACCGCCGACAAAGTCATTCCGTGCGTTGCGTTAGTAATTGCGCCTACTGCTTGTCCTAACATATGCACTTCCCAATCGGTACTTTTTCCCTTAGCAACCAACGTGTTTAACGCACAAGTAGCTATCCACATTATATTACTTCTCGCTTCGTAGTCGGTAGGATTTTTAACGGCTACGTTTGCGCTATGAATTAAACTGCGTAACAATCCTTCCATTATATAATCGCTCGTATTGTCGTCCGTCCCTGAAAAATATTGCTCTAAAATGTGCGACATAATATCGTAAATTCCCGATATCATTTGATATTTTGGCAACGTAAAAGTAAATTCCGGATTTAAAATAGAAAATTTAGGAAAAACGTTTTCAGCAAACACTTTTCCGATTTTTAAATTCTTTTCTTTATTAGTAATAACCGAACCGCCGTTCATTTCGCTACCCGTTCCGACCATCGTTAAAACGCAACCGACGGGAACGATTTCACAAGTGGGTTCGTTAAATTTTACAAAGTAATTTTCCCATATATCTTCTTTACAATTTACTGAAACCGATACGGCTTTTGAATAATCGCAAACCGAACCTCCGCCTACAGCCAAAATAAAATCGGCTTGACAATTTCTTGCCTTTTCAACGCCTTCTAATAGTTTTTCATACGTAGGATTAGGCATAACGCCGCCATCTTCAAAAACCGATTTATCGCACTCTTTTAAAATCGACATAACTTTTTCGTATATGCCGTTCTTTTTTATTGAACCTCCACCGTAAACGAGCAATACGTTTTTGCCGTATTTTTTTAGCTCGGTTTTTAAATTATCCAAAGAATCTTTCCCAAAATATATTTTTGTCGGGTTACAATAAGTGAAATTTCCTAACATGTCTTTCTCCTTTCATTTTTCTTTAATTATACAATTAAAAAACTAAAATTTCAATTAAAAAATTTTAGTTTTTCACAAAAATCAAATTTATTTACGTCAAAACCACATCAGCCGTTAGAAGTAAATCAACGACGTTCTTATGGCAAAGTAAATTTATTTACGTCAACGCCTTCTATTTTAAGTAACTCTATTTTTTTATCTATTCCGCCCGCGTATCCGGTTAAGGAAGCGTTAGTT
>CAJMEI010000202.1 GCA_905212395.1 uncultured Christensenella sp.
ATAGTGTAAGTTAAGAGTAAAAGCAAAAAATATTCGGGAGAAACCCGTATTTTTGCGTACAAACTCTAAAATCGTTATGACAATAAAAGAAAGAATAGACCAATTACGCACCGACCTCCATCGGCACAATTATAATTATTACGTGCTGAATACCCCCGAAATATCAGATAAAGAGTTCGATGACATGATGCGCGAATTGCAGGACCTTGAGAAAGAGCATCCTGAGTATCAAGATGAAAATTCTCCCACCATGCGCGTAGGAAGTGACTTGAACAAGAACTTCACACAGGTAACTCATAAATATCCCATGCTTTCGTTAGGAAACACTTATTCCGAAAATGAAGTAACGGACTTTTATGACCGAGTAAAAAAAGCTCTGAATGAGGATTTTGAAATATGCTGCGAATTGAAATACGACGGAACGTCCATTTCATTGACCTACGAGAACGGCAAGTTAGTACGTGCTGTAACCCGAGGAGACGGCGAAAAAGGCGACGATGTGACAGACAATGTAAAAACAATCCGCACCATACCATTGGTTTTACATGGCAACAATTATCCTGAACATTTTGAGATCAGAGGAGAAATATTAATGCCTTGGGAGGTATTTGAAGAACTCAATCGGGAAAAAGAAGCACGTGAAGAACCGCTTTTTGCCAATCCACGCAACGCCGCGTCCGGAACTTTAAAACTGCAAAACTCCGCTATTGTAGCTTCACGTAAGCTTGATGCCTATCTATACTATCTTTTAGGAGAGGAATTGCCTTGTGACGGGCATTATGAGAATCTGCAAACAGCCGCCGGTTGGGGATTTAAGATCTCAGAGCACACGAAAAAAACTCACAGCCTTGAAGAAGTATTCGAATATATTAGATACTGGGATACTGAACGTAAAAACCTGCCGGTTGCGACAGACGGTATCGTACTAAAAGTCAACAGTATGCGCCAACAAAAAAGTCTTGGTTTCACCGCAAAATCTCCTCGTTGGGCAATAGCATACAAATTTCAGGCAGAACGTGCCTTAACGCGTTTAAACAGGGTTACTTATCAGGTAGGACGCACCGGAGCAATAACTCCTGTCGCCAACTTAGACCCCGTACAACTATCCGGTACTATTGTGAAGAGAGCCTCCCTGCACAATGCTGATATTATCGAAGGGTTGGACTTACATATCGGAGATATGGTCTATGTGGAAAAAGGCGGAGAAATCATACCCAAAATTACAGGGGTGGACAAAGATGCACGCGGCATGCTTATCGGTGAAAAAGTAAAATTTATCACTCATTGCCCGGAATGTGGCAGCAAGTTGGTACGTTATGAAGGAGAAGCAGCCCACTATTGTCCTAACGAAACAGCTTGTCCCCCCCAAATAAAAGGCAAAATAGAGCATTTTATCAGTCGTAAGGCTATGAATATTGACGGACTGGGTCCGGAGACCGTAGATACGTTCTATCGTTTGGGATTAATCAAGGATACGGCAGATTTATATCAACTCACAGCAGAGGATATTAAAAATTTAGACCGTATGGGTGAGAAATCTGCAGAAAACATTATTAAAGGAATCAAGGCAAGCAAAGAAGTTCCTTTTGAAAGAGTGCTTTTTGCATTGGGAATTCGTTTCGTGGGTGAAACAGTAGCCAAAAAAATAGCCAAATCTTTTAATAATATAGAGGAACTGGAAAATGCAGATCTCGAAAAGCTGACAAGTATCGATGAAATCGGGGAAAAAATAGCGCAAAGCATCTTAATATACTTCTCAAGTCCATTGAATGTCAATCTTATAGAACGTCTGAAATCTGCCGGGTTGCAACTATATCGTAAAGAAGAAGATTTGAATGAATATACGGATAAACTGGCAGGGCAATCTATCGTAATAAGCGGCGTATTCACCCATCATTCTCGAGACGAATATAAAGATCTGATAGAAAAAAATGGTGGAAAGAACGTTGGCAGCATCTCCACCAAGACCAGTTTTATTCTGGCAGGTGAAAATATGGGGCCGTCCAAGCTGGAAAAAGCCCATAAACTGGGTATAAAGATTATAAGCGAAGATGAGTTTTTAACGCTCATATCCTAACAAATTTCCACAAAAAGCTTTTTTATAGCTTATATTTGTATGGTAAATCGAAAAAAATCGTACTTTTGCGAGTCATTTAATTAGAGATTACTTT
>CAJMEI010000203.1 GCA_905212395.1 uncultured Christensenella sp.
TTTTATGGTACTCCCGACGGGAATCGAACCCATAACTGCCCCTTAGGAGGGGGCTGTTATATCCATTTAACTACGGAAGCTTATTTAGTTGAAAATATATAATCTTATTTAGTTGAAAATATATAATATTAATCACAAAAGTCTATTAAGCTGTAAAAATCATAATGAATAGAACAGGTTCTGTTGAGCCGAGCGTAAAGTTTTGTGCAAACAAAAATTTATCGCGAACGCCGTCGGGTTAGGGCCCCGACTTATCCATTTAACTACGGAAGCTTATTCGGTTTTAATATGTTTTAATTGCAAAAGTTTATTTAACGCTAAATTAGTATTTATAACAACTACAACTTTAGCTGTAAATGTATTAACCACAAAAGTTTATTTAAGTATATTTTAGTTTTTATAACACTACAAAACTTTTACATACAAGTTTTTTAACTTCTTTTATATAATAACATAAACCTTTGACTTTTTCAAGAAAAAATCAAAGGTTTATTTACTTTTTTAGCTTATTCGACATTTAAAACTATATATTTAATTTTGCTATTTCATCGTATAAACTTGCTTCCGATAAAATTTTTAATACTCTTTGCGGAGAAAAACTTTTTATGGTTTCCCCTTTTTCGTTTAAAACTTTTACTTCGTATAAATATTCGCCGTCTATTCGATTTAATAATTGTTTAACCGTTGTTTTTTTGCCTACCGCAATGGTTTTTACTTCCGAACATTTTACAATATTTTCCTGCTTAAACCTTGAATAATACTTTACGTATTTATTGTCTTTTCCGTTTGAAAATGCCCCGAACAAAATAAAAAACGCAAAGAATAAAATAGACACGTTAGTTTGCCCTTTTATTGCCGAAACAATAAACAAGGCAATAAGTCCTAATACACATAAGCAAGACGCCGTTTTACAAATAATAACAGCTTTTTTTCTTTTAATTATGCAAGATAACCCCGCAAGCAAAACTCTTCCGCCGTCCAAAGGAAAAGCGGGAATAAGATTTATAAAAAACAAAGAAAAATTTGCAATAGCTATTTCTTGCGTACACGAATATAAATCGGGGAAAATCCACCAAATGGCAACGCATAAAAAACCTATGAATAAATTTACGATAGGGCCTATTATGGCAACGGAAATTTCGTCCTTAAATCTAATACCCGAAATATCGCCGACAATTACTGCCCCATATGGCATTAATTGCACTTTAACGAGCATATAGCCTAGTTTTTGAGCCTTACAGTAATGTCCGAATTCGTGTAATAGCGCGCTTAAAGAAAACACTAAAAAAGAAAATACTTTGCCAATAGCGACAAAGTATATTCCAAATATTATAAACAATGGATGAACTGAAAATTTTGTTTTTAACCCCATACGATACAGCCGTTAGAAATAGAATAATCGGTAATTAAGTTTCCGTTGTTAAACATTTCCACTTTAACTTCGCTTCCTTCCGAAAATCCTATCGGAGTCGTGGAATAAATTTTATAACCCTTATCGTAGAAACAACAATCTAATCCCGAAATAACGCTTTTAAATTCGTTCGTGTGTTCGATAGTCATTTCCCATTTCCCGTCTTTTTGCGCAACTAGCGTTACTTTCCCCGCAACGGGAGAATATACCGAACCTTTACCCGAAACCGTCATAACTCCGTTATCTATGCTAACTGCCCTATCCGCAGTAGGAGAAACAGCTTCGAACTCGTTATAATTCATAGTGATATTTTTTTCTTTGTTAAAAACGTGTTTTAGCATAGTATTCATCGCGCTATTTTCCCAAAAGATATTTGTAAGAAGAATAGCAACGACCAAAGCAAAAATAGTTATTAATTGCGCCGTAACTATATCGAAACCGCGTTCTTTTCTTTCTTTCGGCGGTTTTTCTACTTTTTGTTTTTTAACGTTTTCGCTTTTAGCTTTATTTCCGCGTTTAAAGAACGAAAATAAATTTTTTTTGCGTTTTGGTTGAATTTCCACAGTGCTTTCTAATTGTTCGTTTACTTTTTCTATAACCTTTTTCTTAATATCTTTTTTCTTTTTTAAAGGTTTAACCGTAATTTCACAAGAAGAAACGGGAATTTCTGACATTTTTGCGTATTCGATACTGTCGCTCATAGTATACACCTCTACAATTTTTAGTTTGG
>CAJMEI010000204.1 GCA_905212395.1 uncultured Christensenella sp.
AACCGGGGTCATCGGGTGCGGTTATTCTTGAGGATGTAGTCAAAGAAATCGGGGCAGAGTATGAGAAATCCATTAGATCATGGCTTCAGGCAGAGGAATATCCAATAGAGGAAAAGGAACAGTATTTAGAAAAATTCGGACTTGAAGACGTACAAAGAGAGGCTGTTTTAGAAGAGATCAAGACAGGAACACTTTTTTTACCAAAAGAAGAAAGAGAAGATAATTTTTCTATGAGTTGTTTTGAATGAGTAGGATTAATATATCGACTAGACAAAACTCCGTCAATCAGCAATTTGAGTTCGGAATCCTCAAATTTTCTGCTCATTAGATATGAACCTTTTTTCGTTGTTGAAATTTCATAACCAACTTCATTTAAGATAGCTATATATCGTCCAACTGCTTTTCGCTCAACTTTAATATTATATTTTTTCTCTAGTATCTCCGTTATTTCACTATGTGTCAGCACATGATTTTCATCCGTGCATTGTTCAATAATCTGAAGTACTCTTAATAATGCAGTTTTCTTATGCTTGTCGTTTTTCATATGATTCTCTTAAACGTTTTTAATATTATAGCATTAATCCGTAAAATTTTCAAGATATTAAATGCCTATCTTGCGTTTTGTTGTCCCAAAATTGGTACAACGAAACTTTAAATAAAATTTTTGGCTTATATTTCAAGCAAAGATAAAATAGCTCGGCTGAAAAGTCGGGCTATTTGCATGAGGTTATTTAGTTATGATTATCTTTTTGTAGGTATTGAAATATATTCGAGTCAAGACCGCTACTTATCCATAAATCGCCGTGTATCTTTGGCGCATTTTGATAAAGTATTCGTAAACCGTAGCTTGTGCGCGAGATAAGACTCTGCCTATTTCGGGGTAACTTAAACCCTTTACGCGGCATTCCAAGGCAATACGCATATTTTCCGTCAAATTCAGGCTCGAAACGATTTTTTCGTATAAAGTGTAGTCTTGCGTAACTTCTTCTTTTATTTCGTATGACGGCTCGCTTACCGGCGTTAAAGCCTCAAGACTGACCAAACGGTAATAATCACTCGTTTTTCGGTTTATCAACTTCATCATTTTACGAATACAGGCAATCTCGATAGTAATCGGCTTGCCTTTTTTGCTGTAACCTATAACGTCTTTCAAATATTTTCCATAATGTTCGAAAAGATACAACGCACCTTCTTGCACTAAATCGTAAGAATCGCTGAGAGTATAGCCTAACTCATTTTTATGCTTGATATCGGCATACAGGTCGGCATACATTTTTTGTGCGCGACTTCCCAAATAACCTATCTGGAAACGTAGTTCCATAAAGGCAATAAGTTCTGCCATTTCAAGCACGTTGTTTTGCGAGATTTCTTCTTTCATGACGCTGAAATCTAAAAATTTTCTTTTCATTTGGATTTACCTCCGATTTATTTTCGCCTTTCGGCAAAAACGGGGTAGCACCGGGAAAAGATAAGAATTATTATGTTTTGTGGTCTGCAACACGGAAGTCAACGAAAAAGCACAAAAATTGTTGCGTTAGTATCTGTCGCATTTTAAAGCCACAGCAAGAATTTTTTGCCGTTGACTTGCGCTTTTCACTGTGCTACAACGTAAACCCGAAAGGCGATTAAATCGGACGGTTAAACTTATCAGTGGTATAGAAAAGGCGGTAGAATCAACGTTCTATCGCCTTAAATCGTATATTATTTAGTTTTCTTTACAAACTTTCCGTTTTGACGGGGCTTTGTAAGCCAGTCGTAAGAAATCTTCTTTTCCGCGACTTTTATCTTAACGATTATCCCTGCAACGCCTTTTACGCAAATGAAAAGGAACCACGGGTTCGACCGCGGTTCCAAGTGGTGGACGATACAGGACTCGAACCTGTGACTTCCTCCACGTCAAGGAGACACTCTCCCAGCTGAGTTAATCGTCCGTCGTCTTTTGTTGCGCAAAATTCGCAGTTGCATGTTAAAATTACCATCGCAACACGTATTCCGCTCGTTTTGCTTAGTTAGTTTAACACAAATTTCACCTTTTGTAAATATTTTCGCGTGATTTTGTAAAAAAAATACGATAGGGTTAATTTAGCCATCACTAACAACCTTGGGGATGTCCTTTTCCGCGGCGA
>CAJMEI010000205.1 GCA_905212395.1 uncultured Christensenella sp.
GGTGGCTAAGTGTTTTTCTCTCGTTTTTTCTAATTTTTCTAATATTATTATTTTTTAAGGAATTCTATTTTGAATTCCTTTTTTTTTGGACTCAACAGGGTAAACCCCTTTGAAATAAAACTTATGAGGTAACAACAATGAAATTAACCTATGGCATTAAAGACAGACCCGGGTTTGCAAAAACTTTGGTATTCGCTCTTCAACAACTATTGGCTATTTTAGCCGCTACCATTGCAGTTCCTGCAATCGTCGGAAACGGAATGTCGGCTTCGGCGGCGTTGTTTGGAGCAGGCGTCGGAACAATCGTTTACTTATTGTTCACGAAATTCAGAAGTCCCGCATTTTTAGGCAGTTCTTTCGCGTTTATCGGCTCTATGCTTTCGGCTTTTGCGGGAGCTTATTCGGCTTCGGCGGGATTTTTAGGATTAATAATCGGCGCTCTTCTTGCAGGACTCGTTTACGTTATTATCGCTATCATAATAAAATTCTGCGGAACAAATTGGGTAAATAAACTTATGCCCGCAGTAGTAATCGGACCTACGGTTGCAATAATCGGTTTATCGCTTGCAGGAAACGCGGTTGGCGACGTTGTACATTCGGCTAATTTCTCTACTGCAGACAGCGCGTTTATAATGAATAAAACCGCAGGCTTAGAACTTATTTGCGGATTAGTTACGTTATTTACCGTAATAGCTTGTTCGGTATACGGCAAAAAAATGTTTAAAATGATACCTTTTATTATAGGTATTTGCGCAGGTTACTTAGTAGCTACTATATTTACGGTTATCGGAACGGTTGCCGATAAAGCTTGGCTTAAAATAATTGACTTCTCTACATTTAAGCATATGAAATGGTATCCTGAATTTTCGTTCGTAAAAGCGTTTAAGGGTAATTACGGATTTGGCGGAGCAAAAGGTTTCTTCTCGTTCTTAGGAACTATTGCGGTTGCTTACGTTCCCGTAGCGTTCGTAGTATTCGCAGAACACATTGCAGACCACAAAAACCTTTCTACCATAATCGAAAAAGATTTACTTACCGACCCGGGTCTTGATAAAACTTTACTTGGCGACGGCGTAGGCTCTATTGTAGGCGCTTTATTCGGCGGTTGCCCCAACACTACTTACGGAGAATCGGTTGGTTGCGTTGCAATTTCGGGTTGCGCTTCCGTATACACGATTTTAACTACCGCAATACTTGCAATAGTATCCGCGTTTATCGCTCCGTTTACAACGTTCCTTGCAACTATTCCCAGTTGCGTAATGGGTGGCGTATGCATTACCTTATACGGATTTATCGCGGTAAGCGGTTTAAAAATGATACAAAAAGTTGACCTTGAAGACAATAGAAACTTATTCGTAGTATGCGTGATTTTAATTGCAGGCGTAGGAAACATGGCTCTTAAATTCGGAAAGATTACTTTAACGGAAGTTGCTTGCGCGTTGCTTCTCGGAATTATATTAAACGTAATAGTAAGAATCGGAGATAAAAAGCAAAACGTTCAAACGCAAGAAGAAACTGTAGAATTAGAAGTAGCTACGGAAGAAAACGTTGCCGTAACGGAAGAGAAAAAAGACGAAGAATAATTTAATACTAAACGTAAGGATAAAATACTATGAAAGAATTTAAAAACGTATTTATTTTTGACCATCCTTTAATCAGACACAAAGTAGCAATACTTCGCGATGAAAAAACGGGTATGAAAGAATTTAGAGAATTAGTAGAAGAAATTACCACTTTAATGACATACGAAAGTATGAGAAACGTTAAAACGGTAGCGGTTCAAGTTAAAACTCCGTTAGAAACTACTACTCAGTACAAAGTTCCGGAACAAAGTATCGTAATAGTTCCCATTTTAAGAGCGGGACTTGGTATGGTAAACGGAATTCATACGTTATTCCCAACGGCGAAAGTAGGACATATCGGAATGTATAGAAACGAAGAAACTTTACAACCCGTTGAATACTACTGCAAATTGCCCGACGGTATAGAAGATAAAACGGTATTTTTAATTGACCCGATGCTAGCAACGGGCGGTTCTGCGTGCGACGCAATTTCCGCTTTAAAGAAAAGGGGAGTTAAAGATATTAAGCTTATGTCTATAATAGGCGTAC
>CAJMEI010000206.1 GCA_905212395.1 uncultured Christensenella sp.
TGAATCCACTATAAACAATTTGTTTAAAACAAAAACTATCCGCATTTTTAGTCGTTTTTTCTTTAAAAAAGACGGTACCGTTTTCAGCGCCGTCTTAAAATTGTTTTATTTCAATAAATGAAAATTATTTATTTTTTAAGCAAAACTAACACTTTTTTAAATAATTATTAGCTTTTTATAGTATTACATTCTTTGCAGTAATTTTATTTTATAGGTTCAAAATCACTTGCCCCGTGTTTACACAACGGACAAACGAAATCGTCGGGAAGAGTGTCTCCCTCGTACACGTATCCGCAAATTTTACAAACAAAACCCTTTTTCTCCCCTACATCCGGTTTTGGCTTTACGTTATTCTGATAATAAGTATAGGTCATAGTTTCCATCTTATTCATAACTCTTGCTTCCGTAACTGAACATATAAACATTCCGTGAGTACCTAAATCTACGTACTCTTCTACCTTTAATGACATAAAGGAGTTTATATATTTAGGCAAAAAGACCAATCCGTTATCAGAACGCAAAACTTCTTCGTAAGAAGCAAATTTGTTTTCGTTTCTTCCGCTGACAAAACCAAAAGTCTGAAATAATTTAAACGGTGCGTCCGTAGATAAACAGTTTACGTTCATTTTTTTAGTTTGTTTTATAATATGATGCGAATAATTCTGTTTATTTATTGTTACGGCAATTTTGTTTGGAGTACTTGTCACTTGCGAAACGGTATTGACTATTAATCCGTTATCCTTTTGTCCGTCGTTGCTTGTTACAACGTACAATCCGTATCCGATATTAAATAATGCGCTTAAATCGTTTTTATTTGCGGTTTTGTCCTGAGAAGCAAGGTACTCCTGACATAAATACTCAGACAAATTTTCCATTTCTTCTTTATTTACTTCGTTAATTGCGCTTTTAATCTTTATAACAGGTTCGGCAAAAGTAATATTTTTTGAAGTTTCAAACATTCCTTTCATTACTTTTGCTGCAAGCGGAGCCCAACTTCCGTTTTCAATAAAGGCTACGGTACGGTTTTTATATCCTCTTTCAGTCAAAGCCTCTATAAAGGTACGCATAAACGGGAAAATATCCCCGTTATAAGTAGTAGTGGCTAAAACAAGCTTTCCGTATCTGAATGCGTCTTCTACGTTTTCCGCCATATCGCTACGGGCTAAATCTGTAACCACAACTTTCGGACAGCCTTTTGTACGGCACTTTTCGGCAAACATTTCAACGGCTTGTTTTGTATTTCCATAAACAGAAGTGTAAGCTATCATTATACCTTCGCTTTCTACGCCGTAAGAAGACCAAGTGTCGTATAAATTAAGATAATATCCTAAATTTTCAGTTAAAACAGGTCCGTGTAAAGGACATATTTTTTCTATTTGTAAGCCTGACGCTTTTTTTAATAAATTTTGTACCTGAACACCGTATTTGCCGACTATTCCAAAATAATATCTTCTGGCTTCACACGCCCAATCTTCGTCTGCGTCCAACGCACCGAATTTTCCGAATCCGTCAGCAGAAAACAAAGTTTTATCGTAAGAATCATAGGTTACCATAACTTCCGGCCAATGTACCATAGGCGCGGTAATAAAGGTCAATTCGTGTTTTCCTAACGATAATTTACTGCCTTCCCCGACAACGATACGCTGTCCCGAAAAATCCGATTTGAAAAAATTCTGCATCATAGCAAACGCTTTTTCCGTAGCAACCAGCGTTACCGTCGGATATAAATTTATAAAATTAAGAACGTTAGCCGAATGATCCGGTTCCATATGCTGAACTACTAAGTAATCGGGTTTTCTTGTCCCTAATACTTTTTGCAGATTATCTAACCACTCGTGAGTAAAATTTTTATCTACCGTATCCATAACGGCAATTTTATCATCTACGATTACGTAAGAATTGTATGCCATTCCGTTGGGGACTATATACTGCCCTTCGAATAAATCTATTTTTTTATCGTTTACGCCAATGTAAAAAATATCGTTTGTAATATTCATTATATCCTCCTTTTATTCATATATAATAACACCGAAACGTAAAAAAGTCAATAAGGAAATAACTCTTATAAAAACTTTTAATTATTACCTTTTAATACGGCTATTTTTA
>CAJMEI010000207.1 GCA_905212395.1 uncultured Christensenella sp.
TCCTTCGGGGAGTGTTAAGGTAAAATTATTAGCCATAATGGTTTTATAAAATTTCTTCTTGTTTTTTTGGATATAAAGGTATATTCCGTCGCAATTATCTAAATCATAAAACATTGTAAAATTGCAATTATTACATATGATTTTATAATCTTTTATGTTTGGTAAAATTTGTTGTGATTTTTTATTTGGTTCAGTCCCCTTTTTAAAAACGCCTTCTATAAACGGCGAGTTTTCGTTTGCCAAAAGCATTTCGGAGTTTTTATCGTAACTTGCTTTATCTAATTTTACGGTTATAATATTTTCGGGTATTTCAAATTTGTCGGGTAAATTATCACGATATAAAAAATCTAATATTTTAGAGTTTACTTTCGTCGGATAGCTTGACCCCGTTACCGAATTATCCATTAAAGAGTTATTTTTATTTCCGAGCCATACTCCAATCGTGTGTTTAGTCGTGTAAGAAATACTGTAAGCGTCTAAATTTCCGTTTTTATTACCGTTTGTTCCCGTTTTTGCGCATAATTGATAGTTTTTATTTCCAAGTTTTTTGCTTGTTCCGCTCTTTACCGCGTCCATAAGCGCGTAATTTATTAAATATGCGGTATCTTTTGAGAAAATCCTTTTTTCGTAAGGTTTATTTTCATAAATCTTTTGCCCGTTATTGCTAACTATTTTTCTTATGAATTTTGCCTTTTTATAATTTCCTTGATTAGAAAACGTTCCGTAGCAAGAAATTAGTTGAGATAAGGTTAAACCGTCGTCAAAAGAACCTAACGCTAAGGCTAAATGTTCGCTTTTAACGTTCATATCCATTTTATTTGCGTATTCTTTTGCCTTTTTAGTTCCTATCGCGTTTAAAAGCTTTATTGCGGGAACGTTTAAGCTTTTAGATAAGCAATCTTTTGCGGAAATATATCCGTAATAAACGTCGTTATAATTTTTGGGATTATATGAACCGAATGAAGTCGGCTCGTCCAAAATTTTACTTTGCAAAGTAATTAAATTTTCTTCTAAACAAGGAGCGTAAACTAATAGCGGTTTTAAGGTAGAAGCGGGGCATCTTTTAAGCGGATAACAAGACGAAGAAAAGGCGTTTATTCCCATTGTGGCGTTATCGGCAACGACGTAAGCGTAGTCGGAAGAGTATTCCTTTTTTATAGAAGAAATTTCGTTTTGTAAGTCGGAGTCTAGGTAGGTATAAACTTTAATTTTTTTATCGTAATAATATTTGTTTAATATATCGTCAACTTCTCTTTTACAAAGATGAAAATACAATTCGTCATTATTTCCCGAAATATAAATTTTCTCATTTTTTAAGGTTTCTTCTTCGTTTTTTGTTATATAACCAAGTAAAGACATACAATGTAGAACTATATTTTTTCTCTTTACGGATAAGTCGTAATTTGCAATCGGATTGTATAAAGACGGCGCTTTAACTATTCCTGCCAGCATAGCTCCTTCGTTTAAAGAAATTTCGTTCACGTTTTTGTTAAAGTATTTTTTGCAAGCGTTTTTTATTCCGTAACAATTTTCCCCAAAGTAGATAGAATTTAAATACATAGTGATTATTTCGTCTTTGGAGTATTTTTTTTCTAAAATTTTAGTCAGTTTTATTTCTTCGAGTTTCCTTTTAAGCGTTTTTTTAATCGTAAGGTGCGTGTTTTTTATAAGTTGTTGACTTATAGTAGAACCGCCTTGCTTGTAAGAACGGCTTTTTAGATTGTGAAAAAGCGCGGATAACATTCTTTTGTAATCTAAACCTTTATGACTATAAAATCTTTTATCTTCTATTGCGATAAAACAATTTTTTATTTTTTGCGGGATATTATCTTCGTAAGAATTGCCTAGATACGAAGTTTCGTAAACCAAAACGTCGTCTTTATCGTAAATTTCCATTTCAACGCCTTGTTTTTTTAGTAACGAGTCGTTAAAGGACGCGTTTTTAGTAATAGAAATAAACAGCATTAAACTAGAAACACCTATTAAGACGAAAATCAACGCGGTAAATAAAAGCGTTTTAAAAAATTTTTTCATTTATTATAAATCCTTAAACAAAATAAACTTGCTAATATTAAATAAAATATGTA
>CAJMEI010000208.1 GCA_905212395.1 uncultured Christensenella sp.
CCCGATTATGAATATCCTTTAAGGGTAGATTTCGAACTTTTAAATAAACATATCGCTATGTTGTTAAACTGTCAAAAAATTGATATGCCTACTTTTAATTTCGAAAATTCTGTAAGGAGCGATAAAACGATAGAAATTACCCGTGAAAAAGACGCTATAGTAATAATAGAAGGTATACATTCTTTTAACGATAATTATTTAAAGTGCGATAATGCTTTCAGAGTGTTTATAGACGTTTCCGACAGCGTTAAAAACGGGCAAACGGGAATTTCTTCTAGGGAAATAAGGCTTTTAAGAAGAATTTCAAGGGATTTTTTGTCTAGAGGAAGGGATTTTTCACAAACGATAAGTCAATTTAAAAACGTGTCTAACGGAGAAAATTTATACATTAAGCCGTTTTTAAAGAACGTTGATTTTTCCGTAAATACTTTTATGCCATATGAGCTTGGGTGTTACAAAAATACCTTATACGAAAATTTAAAAGAAAACAATAGCGACGAGTTAAAAGCTGTTTTAGCGGTTTTATCGGGAATAGATAAAATCGAATTAGATAAAATAGAAAAAAATTCGCCCATAAAGGAATTTATATAATGTTAGACGTAATTATTACGGGCGCAAGCTCGGGAATTGGAAAAGAATTTGCAAAAAAAATTGACCAAATGGGGTATAGGAGAATATTTTTAATCGCAAGGAACAAAACTAAATTAGAAGAGTTGTCTAAAATGCTAAAAACCCCTTGCATTATTGCTAGTTGCGATTTAACGGAAAAAGAGTCTTTTACTTATTTAAAAACGTTTTTAGATGAAAATAACGCAAACGTAGGACTACTTGTAAACGGCGCGGGGTTCGGGATTTTTAACGAGTTTACTTCTACCGATATTACCGACGTAAACGGAATGATAGATTTAAACGATAAAGCGTTAGTTAATATGACTTATTTAATCCTTAACTATATGCAAGAAAACGCTAAAATTATAAATATAGCGTCCATTGCGTCTTTCGAACCTATTCCTTACGGCGCGATTTACGGAGCTAGTAAAAGCTTTGTTTTAAGTTTTTCTAGGGCTTTAAATATGGAGCTTAAAAAGAAAAAAATTTGCGTTTTAGCCGTTTGTCCTTACTGGACCGCTACGGGATTTTTCGATAGGGGTAATAAAAACGGAGTAATTAAAAAATTCGATTGTATGTATTCGCCCGAATTTGTCGTTAAAAAGACTTTTAAAGCTTTAAAGGGTAAAAAAGATTACGTCGTTACGGGCACGTACGCAAAATTCGTTAGGTTTTTGGCAAAAATTCTACCTAATAAGTGGATTATGAAGATGTTTATGAAACAACAATCGTTAAAATAAAAAGAAAATGAAATACAAATTTAT
The DNA here is from genome assembly GCA_905212395.1 of uncultured Christensenella sp. Taxonomy (GTDB): domain Bacteria; phylum Bacillota; class Clostridia; order Christensenellales; family Borkfalkiaceae; genus UBA4675. Next base: position 1,374 of record CAJMEI010000208.1, read on the forward strand.
TGCATTCGACTTAGACGGAACGCTAGTCAACACGTTTCCTTATATTTTGTCTTCTTATAGATATGCTTTAACTTCTATTTACGGAAAAGCAATAGAATCGGAAGACAGTATAAAATCAAAAATAGGTAAACCTATTGCGGAATTTTTTAAAGACTATCCCGAAAAGGATAGACAAAGATTATACGAATTATATTCAACGAATAACGACGCGATTCAAAGTAAGGGCGTGCCGTTTTTTTCGGGTGTAAAAGAAATGCTTAAAACGCTTAAAGAAAACGTAAAAGTAGGCTTAGTTACTTCTAAAAGACGCAAACCGCTGGAAGAATGGCTAAAAAAAGAAAATTTGCAAAACTTTTTTGACGTCGTGGTGGCAAAAGAGGATACCGTTTTAAATAAACCGAACGGTCAACCGTTAGAAAAAGCAATGGAGCTTGCGGGAGTAAATGCAAAAGAAACTTTATACGTCGGGGACGCCAAATACGACGTATTGTGCGCTCATAACGCAAAAGTTGACGCTTGCGTAGTCGGGTGGAACGCTTTTGGGAAAGAATTTTTTAATAAGTATTTCCCCGAATATTACGCGGAAAGTTGCCAAGATATAATTAATTTATCAAAAATATAATACTTTTAAAAAATTAAAATGAAACCGGACGAAAATCAATTAAAAATAATTCAAGATA
>CAJMEI010000209.1 GCA_905212395.1 uncultured Christensenella sp.
TTGATTTGAGCGGTTGCTGTTTTTTGTGTGCCTGCATAAATTTGACCGCCGATTGTGAGCTTGCAATTATTATCATCTGCAAATGCAGAGACTAATCCTGTTGAAAGCATCAGTAGAGATAATAATATCGCAATTGATTTTTTAAAAGTTTTTTTCATATCTTAATTCCTCCGATATTTTGTGCTACAAAAAACACAAATATATTTTAATTATATACCTTATAAACTTTTTTTCAATAAATAGAGTTTGCAAATTGAAATTTATAATAGTCTATTTTTATAGACCGATATTTTAATTTTTTTTAAAAAAGAATGGTTTTTTTGCGAAAATTATATAAAACATATTGAAAAAATGAAAAATTTGTGATATATTGAAAAAAAATTCTAAAATTTAGGTTTATTTTTTTAGGAGCTATTATGAAAAAAGTTATAGTTTTTATTTTACTAGCATGTTTAATTTCATTCGGAGCATGTAATGCCGGCTCAGGCGGTGTTCATTCTTCAAAATCGAGTTCCGTTAAATCGAGTTTATCGCAAAGCGTATCTTCTTCAGACTCGAAAAGCTCGTCCGAATCTTCATCGTCTAAAACTTCCGAACAAAGTTCTTCCGTTTCTAGCGAAAGCTCTTCGGATTCGGATATGTCTAGTTCCGATACCGATAGTTCTTCAAGCTCGGTAAGCTCTTCCTACGAAAGCAGTTCATCTTCGGCAAGCTCTTCTAAAGATAGCTCTTCATCAAAAGATAGTTCAATCTCTAAAAGCGAATCTTGGACTATTGACACTTCTATGAATTCTTAAAAAATATGTATAATCCCACATCTATAAGCAAGTATTGCTTTTTACAAGAGGAAAATTACGACAAAATAATTAAAAAATGCAATGCGTTCGCTTCCGAAATAAGGTTAAAACTTATAAAACAATTAAGTGAAAAACCTCGAACCATAGTAGAACTCGCCAAACTTAACGGAATGACAAATTCTACTACGATTTTTCATCTTAAAATTTTAGAAGAAGCGGAAATCATAGCAATAAAATATCTTCCGGGCAAAAAAGGTAAAACTCAGGTTTGCTTTTTATTCATTTCGGAACTTAACCTACATCGCTTTGACGAACCCAAAAATTACGGTATTAGTCTTTACGAACAAGAGCTCGGCGTAGGACAATATTGCGACGCGCAATTTAACGAGTTGCAACTTGCAACCGACGAAGAAACGTTTTTCTTTAATAAAAACGACCTTTATAACTCTTTAAGGTTTAACGCCGAACTGCTTTGGTCGGCGGCGGGAAAAGTTACCTATTGTTTTTCTAATAAATTCGCTTTTAACGGCGATACGGAAGAAATATCTTTTTCTTTAGAAATATGCTCGGAGGCAAAATTTTATAGAAACGATTGGAAAAGCAATATAACTTTTTACGTTAACGGAATAGAGATAGGCGACTATATGTGCCCTGCCGACTACGGCGGAATAAGGGGAAGACTCAATCCGTCTTGGTGGGGAAACGATAACACCCAATACGGCGATTTAGTTACCCTCTCGATAAACAAAAACGGAAGTTTTGTAAACAACAAACAAGTAAACAAATTAACTATTAACGATATAAACCTAACGCAAGACAATAAACTATTATTTACGTTAGGAAATAAAGAAAATTCCGAATTTATAGGCGGATTTAACATATTCGGAAAAAAATTCGGAAATTACGAACAAGCGATTATTTTAAGAGCAAAATATAAAGAAAATACTAATTAAATAATATGCTTAAATTTCACATATTTAAAGCATACAAGCTAGAAATATTAAAAATGCTTACCCTAATTTACCCCTATAAAAGCCGAGAATACGCAGGTATTCTCGACTTTTTCCTTTGAGGTGAATTATACTATTAAGCGCAACAGTTATAAGCAAAAAATGAGCCACGCAAATGGAGTGTCTCATAGGGGTTTTTAAGCAATAACAAAAGTGTAGCCCACTTACTTGCTTTAAGGCGAAATATGGCGGGCTTTTTTTATCCACAAAAGATTAAGATAATTT
>CAJMEI010000210.1 GCA_905212395.1 uncultured Christensenella sp.
TAATTTAACTAAAAATAAAATTTTAAATAGCTAAAATATTAGTTATTCCTTTAATTTATTTTAGATTTCGGTTTAAAAATTAAAGAGAAAATAAAGCTAAAAACTATTGCGGAAGTAACCCCTGCGGACGCAGAAGAAAGTCCGCCCGTTATCGCGCCGAATAAACCTTGCGTTCTAGCTCCTTTAATTGCGCCTTCCGCAAGCAAATATCCAAATCCGCTAATAGGAACGGTAGCTCCCGCTTGTCCGAAATCTATTATATAAGAATATAGACCGAAAGCTTGTAAAAATATTCCGCCGAGCATAAAAAATACTAAAATTTTACCTGCGGTAAGTTTTGTATAATTTATTATTAGTTGCGCGAGCGTGCATATAGCCCCGCCCACTAAAAAACATTTTAAATAGGTAAAAAGTATACTCATATATTCTCCACAACTACTAAATGCGCAATAGACGGTATCGATTCCCCTTGTTGCGACGACAACGTAGAAAGTAACGCTCCCGTTGCCATTAGTATTATTTTATTTAATTTTTTTTGTTTTAAAAGCTTATATAAATAAGAGCAAAATACGCTTGAAGAACACCCTGCGCCCGAACCGCCTTGATATTCGTCTTCGGCAATATTATAGATAAGTTCCCCGCAATCGACGTGGTTAGAAGATATATCGTAGCCTTTATCTTTCATTAAATCTTTTAATACTCTACTTCCGAACGCGCCTAAATCTCCGCTGACAATTAAATCATAATCGGACGGTTTAGTATTCGTTTCTTTAAAAAACGTGGTAAGCGTATCCATTCCTGCGGGCGCCATACACGCGCCCATATTATACACGTCTTTTACGCCGTAATCTACGACTTTTCCTATCGTAGCCATTGTAACTACGGGATTATTTTTTTCATATTTTCCCGACAACACGCACGCGCCTGAACCCGTAACCGTCCACTGCGCTTGCGGTGGGCGAATCGCGCCGAATTCTAGCGGAAACCGATACTGCCTTTCCGCCGTAGAAAAATGACTGCTAGTACCGCATACGACGTTATCTAAATATCCGCCGTCTATTAAAGTAGAACCTATAATTAGCGATTCGGAAAAAGTTGAACAAGCGTTATAAACGCCTAAAAAACCTGTTTTAATTCTTCTTGCAGAAAAAGACGAAGCGATTATTTGATTTAATAAATCACCCGCAATTACAGCGTCAATTTCTTTTTCGTTTTTACCCGAATTAACTATTGCTTTGCTTAGCGCGGTGTATAAAATTTTCATTTCGCCTTTTTCAAAGGTTTTTTCTCCAAACATATCGTCTTGCAATTTATAGTCGAAAAACTTTCCTAGCGGACCTTGACTTTCTTTTGGTCCAACGATAGAAAAAGCTCCAGATATACAAGGCTTATTTTTAAATATAATAGTAGATTTCATAGCCCCTCACAGTGAAAAGAAATAATAAATTAGTCCGACAAATACGCTTGAAGAAACTCCGAAAACGATTATAGGACCTGCTATTACGAACATTTTAGCCGCCATACCGTAAATAAACCCTTCTGACCTAAAATCTATTGCAGGCGAACATACGGAATTTGCAAAGCCCGTTATAGGTACGATTGTGCCTGCTCCCGCATACTTTGCTATTTTATCGTATACGCCGAGCGCGGTTAAAAAAGTACCTAAAAATATCATTACCATAGACGTACTTCCCGCAAGCTCGTCCCCCGCCAAACCAAACCAAAAGATAAAGCAAAACCTTATAAACTGCCCTATACAGCAAATAAATCCGCCTATCATAAAAGCATTGAAAAGCGTTCTCCATTCTTTCGTTTTAGGCTCGGTTGCCGATACGTAATCTAAAAATTTTTGATTTACAAAATTATTTTGTTTCTTTGAAGTCATCTTTTACTCCTTTTATAAAACTCTCGTTTTCGCTTACGTTTAATTGCGATTGTCTTTTATCAATAATTTTAATCATAAAAGTAGTATCTTTTAAATTATGAAAAATATTCCAAAAATTAAAAAGTAAAATTTTTAAAT
>CAJMEI010000211.1 GCA_905212395.1 uncultured Christensenella sp.
CAAAATTTACAATGCAGGAAATTATTACGCCTATTAGCGCGCCGAATAACAAGTCTATTAAAAATTTTACGCCGAAATTTAAGTTTTTGGAAATAAGACCGAATATTAAATATTCGCCTACGCCGGCAAGAAGTCCTACAGCTCCGCCTTTGACTAACGGGATAGAATCTTTTACCGCCACCAAGCACCCTATAAGTATAGCCAAAATTTTTATAGCTTGATTTACCCATTTTATCCCTCTACCCGATAAGGCGAATATTTTAAGTATCAAAGCGTATAAAAAAACGCATGCAAGAGAAGTGATTAACGCAAAAAATACGCCTTTTAAAACGTTTATAATATTATCTTTTACCATAAAAAAATCCTCCGCTTTAATTTTATGCGGAGAATTTATTCAATATAACTTTACTTGTTTTTTATTGTACAACCTAAGCTGTTTTAGTCGGAAATTTCGTCTTCTGCGGGAGTTTCTCTCTCTTTTGTTACGACGTTTTCTTCGGGATTTTCAACTTTTTCTTCTACGGGTTGTTCTGCGTTTTCTACAATGGTTTCGTCTTTAACGGTTTCTTTATAAGCGGTTTGACCTTCTTGCATTGCTTCTTCCGATAAAATCCTATAAATGCCGTTTTTGTGTATGGTTATAAAGCCTTTGTTTTCTTCGTCGCCGGTAGAAAGTACTACGTATTCGCCTTCGTTTTTAACGATTGACCCTTTTATCATACCTATCGTTAAAATTTCCGTTCCAATAGGCAAAGAATCTAACTTTTGCTTGTTTTCTTCTCTTTGTTTTTGTTCTTTTTTGTTTTTGAAATACATAAGAACGAAACCGCCGACTAAAATTACACCGAGAACAATATAAAATCCCCAGTCCTTTAATGCTAATAAATTACTCATAATTTTACTCCTTATTATTTTTTTCGTATTTATCATAAAACTCTTCGGTAAATTCCAAGAAATTATCGTTGAGTATTGCTTTTCTCATACCCTTCATAAGTTTATGTAAAAAAGTAATGTTATGTAAGCTTATAAGCATACCGCCCATCATTTCGCCTACGTTGATTAAGTGCCTTAAATAGGCTTTAGTATAATGTTTACAACAATAGCAATCGCATTCGTCGTCCAACGGCGTAAAATCTTCTTTATACTTTCCGTTGCGTACGACTATTTTTCCTTTACTCGTCATAGCCGTTCCGTTTCTCGCTATTCTCGTAGCTAAAACGCAATCGAACATATCTATTCCCCTTTTTACGCCTTCTACCAAGCAATCGGGGCTTCCTACGCCCATTAAATATCTGGGAATATGCGTGGGAAAATAAGGATACATATCGTCTAGTAAATTATACATCAACGGTTTTGGTTCTCCGACCGACAGCCCGCCTATTCCTATACCGTATTTCGCGTAAGGCGCGGTTTCTTGCAAAGATTTAATTCTTAAGTCGGTATAAAAACTTCCCTGAACGATTGGAAACAAAGCTTGTCTTTCGTTTTTATGATGATTATAACACCTATCTAGCCAATCTAGCGTTCTTTTCATAGCTTTTTCGCCGTCTTTATGGTTTTGACCGTATTCGCTACACTGGTCGAACGCCATTATTATATCCGCGCCCAAGTCGTTTTCTATTTCTATTGCCTTTTCGGGAGTGATAAAGTGTTTTGCTCCGTCTATTCCGCTTTTAAAAGTTACGCCTTCGTCGGTAATATCGTTAAGCTTTGCAAGAGAAAAAACCTGAAATCCGCCACTGTCGGTTAAAATAGGTTTATTCCAATTCATAAACTTGTGCAATCCGCCGGCTTGTTTGACGATTTTCTCCCCCGGACGCTCGAACAAATGATATGTGTTTGCAAGTATTATTTGCGAACCCGCTTCTAATAAGTCCCTAGGATAAACTCCCTTTACCGTTGCTTGCGTGCCTACGGGCATATATACGGGAGTTTCTATATCGCCGTGCGGAGTATGTAGTATTCCCGCCCTTGCGCCCGTTTTTTTATCTTGTTTTATAGTTTCAA
>CAJMEI010000212.1 GCA_905212395.1 uncultured Christensenella sp.
TTTTTAAATATAAAACTAAAAAAGTAATCGGAACGCAAGCGCAAAGCAATAAAGAAGTTATATAAAACCAAACGTTAAACCCTTGATTAAATTTAATAGTTAAGAATAAAACGAATAATTGTAGTATAAAAGAAGCGAAAAATAACAACGACGTGTGAAAATTCAGCTTATTTATAAATATTTTTTGGTCCTTATCGACGTGAGTTACAGCATTGCTGGCTCTAACTTTAAAGCCTTCGGCTCTTGCGAGTTTTATTATATCGGTATAATCGAATTTTTCGTTTTTGGCGGTCGGATAACTATAAGTAAATTTATCTACGTTTTTAGAAGAGTTTTTTAATGGTGAAAAAACCGTTTCTTTTTTATCGTTATCGATTAAATTCTCATTTTCTTTTAAAGGCTGTTCCTTTATAAGCTTATCGAATTCGTTTTCAACGTTTGCGTACGAATTTTCTTCAATAATATCTTTTTTCGCTTCAAACGTTCTTTCGGTTGGCGTTACGTCGCTGAAAACGGTCGTTTTTTTAGGAAATAATTTCTCTAATAAGCTGTCGTAGACTTCTTTTTCCTCGTTTTTACCGAATAAAATTTCGTCCGAATTTACGTAAGTATTGTCCGGCATTTCTTCTTTTTCGGTTTTTTCCTTTACTTCCGTTTCTTGATTTTCGTCTATTATAGGATTGTCCGAACGTTGTCTTACTTCCAACTCTAAATTAAATACGTCCCTGTTGGAATCGATTTTATCGGTTTTTTCGTCGATAGATACGTTTTTATCGTCGTTAAATTCGTTATCTAATAATTTGTCGTTTAATTCTTCGTCTTTTACTTCGACAACCTGTTCGACCGTATCGTCTACGTTTACGTCGCCATTGAAAGAAATGTCGCGTGCTAACGGGGTAGTTTTTAAGAGATTGTAGTTTACGTCATAATAGCTATTTTCCCTTGAATTTTCGTTGTTTTCATTTGAAACAATTTCGTTTTTATCGCCTTGTAACGAATTTTCTGCGTTTATATCGCTATTTTCACCTTCATTAAGACTTTCTTCATTAACGAAGTTTTCTTTTTCTACCGTTTCCTGGTTGTTACGATAGACGTAATTACTACTGTCGTAATTATCATAGACGTAATATTTTTCAGGCTCGTTTTCCGTGCTTAATGCTTCGCTATCGGACGAAATTTCGCCGTTTAAAGCGTTTTCTTTTTCTGCGAGCTTTTGTTCGTGATTATCGTTAAAGCCTTTAATTTCGGTTATTTCGGCGTTTTCAGAAGATTTGTCGCCATTTTCTTCCGTGTCGGTTGTAATATTTGCAAATTCGCCGTCGTTTTCTTCGTTTTGAGCGTCTAAATTATCATCGACGTTTTCTTCATAGTCTGAAACAGCGTTTTCTTCGTAGTTATAAACGGGTGGGGGAGTAACCGATTTTAAATTTTCGTTTAAACTTTCAAAATATTCGTTTAAATCGTCGGGTTGTTGGTTTATTTCGTAATCGGAAACGTTTTCTTGCAATAATCTTTCAAATTCGGTTTCGATTTCGTTTACCACAATAGGTTTCGTTTTTACTTGTTCGTATTTATCTTCGTTAAAAATCATATTGTTAATAACGCTTTTAGAATAGTTCCACTGAGATACGTTATCTTCAACGAAATTTTTACCTTTTTCGGTTAAATGAAAATATTTTCTTCTTATGCTGTCTTTCGCGCTAGAACGATATTCCGTTACAAAACCTTGTTTGGCAAGCCTTTGCAAAGCGCTGTAAAACGTGCCTTGTTTTACTTGATATTTTCCGCCTGCCTTTTTTTCTATTTCTTCGCGTATTTCGTTTGAATGTTTATCTTCGTCCGTTAAGGATAATAAAATAATCGTGTCGATATGACCCCGTATCATATCACTACTGA
>CAJMEI010000213.1 GCA_905212395.1 uncultured Christensenella sp.
TCTACGGCTGGCACCTCCGCAAAGAGCAAGATATTTGTTTATTCTCATATTTCTCCGTTAAATACTCGCTTAATTTACTTTTTATAATTCCGAATATTTTTTTATTTTCTACTCTATTTATAGTAATAATATTTTCGGAAAAAAGCAAGCTATTTTTATTAAAAACGTTAATTTTACCTATTATCTCGCCTTTTTTTAACGGAAATCTTTTAAAATTATATATTTCATACTCGCATTTTAACGTTTCGCCCTTTTTTAAAGGATAAAATCTAGAATTGTTTGAAGTTGCCAAAGAAAACTCTTGTAAAGAGCAAATTTCTTCTATTTCCTGTGAATTTATAACGGGATAATAATTATATTCGCTAAAAGCGTTATTCAAAAGTTCTTCGCTCCTTTCAAACATTTGTGGACTATTTATAACAACGCAAACCAACTGCATTCCGTTTCTTTTAGCGGAAGACGCTAGACATCTGCCCGCTTTTTTAGTGTATCCTGTTTTAATTCCGTTAGCGCCGTCGTATCTAGAGAGCATTTTATTTTTATTTACGAATACTCTTTTTTCGTTTTGACTTTTTTCCGTTACCATTACGCGTTTTGCGGAAACTATTTCACAAAAAGTAGCGTTTTTCATAGCGTAAGCTGAAATTTTTGCTAAATCTAACGCCGTAGTGTAGTGATTATCGTCGGGCAAACCGTGCGGATTTGTTAAATTCGTGTTTTCACAACCTATTTTTTTACAAGTCGAATTCATCATTTTAATAAAATTTTCACGCGTGTTACCAACGAACAACGCAATACTTTCGGCGCAGTCGTTTCCCGAACGTAACATTAAACCGTAAAGTAAGTCTTTTAACGTAAAAATATCCCCGTCTTTTAAATACACGCTAGAACCTTCTACGTTACAAGTTTTTGAAGTAATTTTCACGTCTTGACTGATATCTGCGTTTTCTAATGCCGTAATTGCAGTAATTATTTTTGTCGTGCTTGCCATAGGAAGCCTTTGATTTTCGTTATAACTAAATAAAACTCTACCGCTATCAACTTCTAACACGACTTCCGCTTTTGACTTAGTAAATGCGATTACTTTTTTGTTTTTAAATTTTACACTTATCGTAAAAGATATTAAAATTAACGATAAAATGCTAATTATTTGCAGAAAATACTTCTTCCGCTTTATTGAGTAATCTATCATAAATGTCCGAATCTGCCCTTACTATTTTAGTTTGATTTTTGTTTATAATTAAAAAACCAGAAGGTTTTAAAGACACTACCGCTCCGCTTCCTAACGTGCATGGGAATTTTTTATTAGCTTTTACCACTTTAACGCTACCGTATTCTCCACCGCCCGACATAAACGCAAGAGAAACTTTAGTTAAAGGTATAACGGTTAAATCTCCCGCTATAATAGGTTTTCCTATTACGTTATTTTCGGTAGCTATTTCATTAAGACTTTTAATTGCTTTTTGAGTAACTTCGTCTATTTGATTGTTTTTTTGCATATATTTTCTCCAAAATCTTTTTTATTAAGGCCACGAATAAAGTAAAAACGTTAAACGCTACTTTAACCACGGCAAATACGTTTACACCATCAGTTTGCTCATTTAAAATTAAATCATTCTTAAAACAAGCAAAATGCTTTTTGTTTTTATAGTAAATTCCTAGCGGAAAAATAACGGATTTAATAAACAAAACGAGTTTTAATTGTCCGTCTGTTAAGTTTTGTCCAACTTCAACGAAATTTTTTACGCAATATATTTCAAAATTTTTTAATTTTTTGTATTTATTTTTAGTTTCGAGCAAATCCGAAGCATATATTAGCGTTGCCTTTTTATTACTCAAATGTATCGCCACGCAT
>CAJMEI010000214.1 GCA_905212395.1 uncultured Christensenella sp.
TATATGGATTTTTCTATCAATAATTTATATAGATTGTGGAACGTATATTGTAGAACAAGGAAGGTATTCGTATTTTACAGGAGCAAGTATTAGACTGTTTCTTATTTATTTGCCTTTTTTATATGTGTTGCCGATATTTACTAAAAAAGCAAAACAAAAGGAAGAAAATAAAAAAACTTTACAATTTTGTAAAGTCGAGAAGAAAAGTTTAAATTTAGCATTGCAATTAATTTTGGTTTCGGTTATTTTATACGGCGTTTTAGATATGTTGATTACAGGGGTTCCGCTATTTTCTAAAACGATTACGAGATCGAATTTTTTTAACTATTCAAAATTGCCGTTTAGCGCTAGATTGATGGGCGAAATAACCTTCTTTTTAATGTTTATAAACGGAAAAATTTTTTTTGATTCCAAAGATAAAAAAACCAAGTTTTTTTCTGTTTTAATACTCGTATTGTCAATAACCCACCGAGTTTTAATGGAATATAAATACGATGGACTTTATCAAGTTATATTTATGTTCTTTTTATACGGATTATTTAAATGGATTGCAACGGCAGATTATAAAGAATTTTTTTCAGCGAAAACTATTTTTATTGCAAGCGGAATAATAGTCGCATTTTTAGGGGTTTGTCTTATTTTTTATGGAGTAACGGGAGAAGGCAATGCTTTTAAAATGCTTATGACCAGATTATTTTCTTTGCAGGCTCATACTTGGTGGGGTGAGGATTTACTACATATAAAAAATAATAATTATTGGTTTAATTGGTCACAAATAGTAAAGGAAGTTAAGGCAATATTTACTTGTGCGGGACCTTACGATAAAAATACCGGTATAGTAAACGTTATGTATCATGTTGCTCATCCGGATACGGTAAATACTTATTTAAGTCAAAATTTGCGTTTTTATGGAAATTTTGTAACGGTATCGATTAATTGTTTCGGATATTTAGGTACTGCGATTTACGGAGTATTAATCGCTAAATTAATAGCATATCTGATAGGAAGTTTTTATGGGGCAATCAAAAGAGAAGAGTATGTTATTATGTTCCTTTCTTTAAGCTTGCTATTAGATGTATTTGAATATTTTAGAATAGGAAATTTTTGCTATTTGTTGAATATAAAAACGGTTATAATGTTTACCGTTTTATACGTTTTACAAAAAATGAAAACTAAAAAGCGTAAAGAAAATATCCAAACAAAAGAAAATTCTAGTACTGCGATACTTTCTGTTATAATCGTCTCGTTTCAAAAAATAGATATTTTGAGAGACTGTTTAAATTCTATAAAAAAGTTTAACGATATTGGAGATAGATTAGAGGTAATTGTTTCTGATAATAGCTTAGACGATAATTTATATAATACTATAAAGCAAGAATACGATTGGGTAAAAGTAATAAAAAACGAAAATATAGGTTTTGGCGCAGGCAACAATAGGGCATATGAAATATCAAAAGGAGAATATTTGTTGTTTTTAAACCCCGACACAATACTTGTAGAACCTATTTTCAGTTTTGCGATAAATCAGTTTGAAAAGGATAAAAACCTTGCACTGTTCGGTGTTAAGTTAATAAAGAAAAACGGAGATAGAAATTCTTCTTTCGCTTATATAGACAGATATGGCGTTTTTTATAATTTAAAGATGTTGGTTTGTAAGGCGTTAAACATTTATAAAGACGGTAAAATGTTTATATGTGGGGCAGATTTATTCGTGCGAAGAAATTCTTTTGAACAAGCAGGTAAATTTGACGAAAATATTTTTATGTATAAAGAAGAAGCGGATTTAATAAAAAGGATTAAGCTTTTATCCGCCGCTAAAAAAACCAAATTTTTTAAAAATAAAAAAATTATAC
>CAJMEI010000215.1 GCA_905212395.1 uncultured Christensenella sp.
TCTCTTTCCGTCAAACTTTTTAAAGCGTTTTTTAAAACGTCTTTTTCTCCGCTTTCTTCAACCACGTCGAAAACGCTGTTTGCGTCGCTACCCAAAATGTCGGATAAAAGAAGTTCGTTTCCTTCTCCGTCAACGTTTAACGGTTCGTCTAGCGACACGTCCGAATGGGTTTTACTAACCTTTCTTAAATGCATTAAAATTTCGTTTTCAATACACCTAGAAGCGTAAGTAGCTAGCTTTATTTTTTTATCCGTATCAAAAGTTCCCACCGCTTTTATAAGCCCTATCGTTCCAACGGAAATTAAATCGTCTAGCTCAATTCCCGTGTTTTCGAATTTTTTAGCAATATAAACGACTAACCTTAAATTATGTTCTATAAGTTCCTTTTTTACTTGCTCGTCCCCGCCGACAAGTCGGTCTATACGTTCTTTTTCTTGTAATTCGTCAAACGGTTCGGGCAAAGTATCTTGACCGCACATATAATGAATTTCGTCTGTCGAGCGAAAAAGTTTAAGTATTTTTGCAAGTAGTTTTAGCATTTTAACTCCTTTTTATGCGTTTATTATGGCGGGATGCAAAATTACGTCGTAATCGCCCGTATAAACCATTTTGCTAACGCCCAAATAAACGTAGTCGTAAACTATTTTTTCTACTCCGTAAACTATTACTTCGTCTATGGAATAAATTAACATTTGTCCCTCTCCCGAAACGGTAGAAAAATCTAATTTACCGTAAGGTTTGCCAACGTAAAAAAACATATTCGATTTTTTAAAAGTTTTTTCGCTTATAATTATTATGGGCGAACCCGTTTTTTTATCGAAAAGCCTATTCCCGCTGTCTATAAACCCCGTCATAGAAAACGGCTTGCCTTTTACGACTATTTCCATTTTTCTTATAAAAGGAAAAATATTTTTCTTTTTATAAACGCTTTGCGCAATTTTAACGCAAATTTTAGAAATTATAACTGCAGTTAAAATTATTGCGGACAACGGAATTTCGGCTTTATAAGAAATACTTGCGTCTTTAAAGACAAAATCCAAATTTAAAGCGTAAAGCATGGCTATAACCGCCCCGCCCGAAACGAAAGTTAAAGCTAAAAAAACGCCTAAGGCTAAAAAATACGCCCTAATACTTTTATATTCTCCCGAAAGAAAAATCATAACGAAAGCAAGTAAAATTTTTATAAAAAAATTTAACAACTCTTTTATCCCCGTAAGCGGTAATAAAATTGCGGTAACCGTTCCGAGTATCGCAGTTAAAATTATTCTTAAAATTTTAACCTTTTGCTTAATTATGTAAAAAGTTGATTTAAGCAATAAATAGTCTATAATCAAATTATCTATTATTGCGTATTCTATGTAAACGGACATAGCTTAATTTTAAGGTTTTTGTACGTGCGAATTTAAAAAGATAAGATAAAAAAAACGCTTTTCTTGTCGAAAAGCGTTAAAATTTACTTATTTAAAATTAATCTTTGTTTTGTTCTTCTTGAACTTCTTCCTTAGTTTCTTCGGTTATTTCTTTGTTTTCTACTTTTTCACCTTGTTCTTCAACTTTTTCGGGAGAGAAAAACGCAAGAATTCCGAATACTATAAACGTTATAATTTTTGCAATGCTTACAAGCCTTGTTAAAACGTTATAAAAATCGTAATTAGAACTTGTTGCTAAGCCCAAAATATTATAAATTAAGGAAAGCAACATGTTTATTCCTACGAAAAGCAAAGAAATTAAAAAAACTTTTTTAACTTCTTTTTTAACGTCTTCGTCTTCGGTTTTTAAATAAACGTAACCGCCACATAAAGCAAAAATTAGTAAATTAACGTAAGCGCCCGCCCACAAAATTAGCTTTAACC
>CAJMEI010000216.1 GCA_905212395.1 uncultured Christensenella sp.
GATGAAGATAGCAAAGAAAAAGAAAGTGTGTAAGAAATCCTATAACATATAAAAAAGTTTTCTTTTTATTCCTTCTCTCTAATGGCGAAACCGCGTAAACGTAGTTGTCGTTACGTGTTAATTCCAACAATAAATCGCTATAAATATTGTTTTCGTTTAAAGAATTCATATCAAGTAAGGATAAAAACAAAATATTCATTTATTGCTCCTTTCTAAATTTCTTTTGTAATGAAACATATATTGCTGTATAATTCCGCTTTCTTCCCCGAATTTATCGGTAAAATAAGAAGAAATTTTTTTCCTATCCGTAAGTTTTCCGTCAAAATTTTCACGATAAATTTTTTCTATCCAAGTATCTACGGGAAAACTATCAAACCTAGAATAAGAAAATAACGTCACGCACGACGCGACTTTATCCCCTACGCCTTTAATTTTTAAAAGTTCTTCTTTTAATTTTTCGGAAGGGAGTAAGGCAAATTTTTCCAAATCTAAACCGCCAGCTAGTTTTTGACATAATTCTTTTAGATATTCTGCCCTATACCCTAAACCGGCGTCTTTAAAAAAACTTACGTCTTGTTTTGCAAGTCTTTCTATATCGGGAAAAGCGTGATATAACTTTCCGTTAAATTCTACTTCTTCGCCTAACTTTTCACATAAATATTTAACGGAATTTTTTATTCTGGGAATATTATTGTTTTGCGAAATCATAAAACTAATTAAATTTTCCGTTTTTGGCTGTCTTAAAATTCTTATCCCTTTCCCTTTTTCAACGCACAAATTTAAAAACGCAAAATTTTCTGATAAAGCTTTACGGTAAAGCGATTCGTAATCCCTTTCTAAATCAAAAAAATCGCGGAAAAACGCTTCGTCTTCGTCGTTACATTCGATATAAGCGCTATCGCCAAAATTATAACAATAACAAAATTTATTTAAAGCACGAACTAAATACCCTAAGCCAAACTGTTCGTAAGCAAAAAATTGTCCGCAAGTTAAAGTGTCTTGTACGTTAAAAAAAGTACTGTCAAATTTAATAGTTTTCATCTTTATAAATGCAGAGAAAAGGCATTGCGAAATAAGCAATGCCTTTTTGTTCTCGTTTAAATTATTTAGCGTAAACGCTTACTTTCTTTTTATCTTTTCCTAATCTTTCGAACTTTACAACCCCGTCGATAAGAGCATATAAAGTGTCGTCAGAACCGATACCTACGTTGTTGCCGGGATGAATTTTAGTTCCTCTTTGACGTACTAAAATGTTTCCTGCAAGAACTTCTTGACCGTCAGAACGTTTGGTTCCGAGTCTTTTAGCTTCACTATCTCTACCGTTTCTGGTAGAACCCATTCCTTTTTTATGCGCGAATAATTTTATTAAAAACAACATTTTTCTTCCCCCTTAATTACTTTGCCGAGATTTCTTCAATCTTAACAGCTGTAAAAGGCTGTCTGTGTCCTTGTTTCTTTCTTACGTTCTTTTTAGCTTTGTATTTGAAAACTATAATCTTTTTAGCTTTATCTTGAGCTTCTACGCTTGCTAAAACTTTAAAAGACTTTGCGTCTTCCCCTACTTTAATTCCGTTTTCATCCGAAACAAG
The DNA here is from genome assembly GCA_905212395.1 of uncultured Christensenella sp. Classification (GTDB taxonomy): domain Bacteria; phylum Bacillota; class Clostridia; order Christensenellales; family Borkfalkiaceae; genus UBA4675. Next base: position 1,590 of record CAJMEI010000216.1, read on the forward strand.
AATGGGAGAAAATTCTACTTTTTCTCCAACTTCCGACTTGATTTTTTCAAGTCTTACTACTTCTCCTACTGTAACTTTGTACTGCTTTCCGCCATTGTCGATAACTGCGTACATAGATTTATTTACCTCCCTGTCCAATCTCGCCATCAAGGTGCCCTGCGTTTTGCAAAAACTTATTTAACCTTTCCTGTGCGGTTACGCTAAATATAATAGCATATTTTTTTGTTTTTTGTCAACTAACTTTTATATTATA
>CAJMEI010000217.1 GCA_905212395.1 uncultured Christensenella sp.
ATTTTAAATCTAACGAAGAAATTACAAACTTGCTTAATAGGGTGGAAGATAATTTATCCGACGGAGATTTTTCTTCGGTTGCGGGTAGAAATTATACGTCTTACACGGGGGCGTATTCGGGCAATAATCTTATAATGATTATGATGGAATCTGCCGAATGGTACGGAATTGACGAAGAATTAACGCCAACTTTATACGCGTTAAAAACTCAAGGAATTACAAACGATAACTATATAAGTAAAAATAAAACAAATCAATCGGAAGCAATTTCGATTTTAGGAAGTTTTCCTACCGATTGTAACTTGCAAGAAGAATTAAAAGCGGACGTTACGGACGGAAATATCAGCTATCCGTTTTCTTTGCCGTCAGTGTTTAAGCGGGACGGATATAAAACGTCTTACATGCACGATAACGTAGGTAAATTTTACAATAGGGCTTCTACGCATAAAGCTTTGGGGTTCGACAATTTATATTTTTACGAAGATATGCTCGATAGCGGAATAAATAATCATAAAACGACTAACGATTTTTACGATTTCGAGTCCGATTACGAGGCTTTAAAAACAATGAAATCGCAATTTGTAGACGTAAACAAGCCGTTTATGAGCTTTTTTACGACTATGTGTATGCACGGAAATTACAACGATTTAGTTGATTTTGCCACTAATAAAGGCGGGCGTTGGGATTATTCGACTGCTACCGATGATGAAAGGCGAGCTTTTAAAAACGACGGCGACACTAACGATTTCTTATGCGATTATTATGATAAAATTACGATAGAACATTTTAAAAATCTTTTCCCGAACTTAACCGAAGTGTATTCGGAAGATAGTTACGATTATTGGACTTGTTATTTAAGATATAAACAATATCAAGCCGCGTATATGGATTTGGATAGGGGAATAAGCGAATTACTGTCGTATTTAGAAGAAAACAACGTTTTAGATAAAACTACCATAGTTTTATTTGCCGATCACGACGGATATTATCACAATCAAAACTACTACTTACGCGGTTACGAATTAAATCAGTTTTATATGAACGATTTATATTGCGTTCCGTTTATTATGTACGACGGAAGTTTAAGTTTAAACGTTAATTCGACGGATTACGGCAATTACGACGACGGAACTCATATCGGCGGATACGACACGTTAAACCATTCGGGACAAGCAATTTCCAAAATAGATTATAGTAAAAACGCGTATATTTATAAAGACGAAAACGGTTGCTTAAAATTGAATAGGTGGTCGTCCCCATACGACATCGTTCCCACGCTGTTAGATTTGTTCGGGTATTCGTTTAATAAAAATTTATATCAAGGCGAATCGGTTTTCGCTAGCTTCACGGACGTAGAAAGAGCGGTATTTTACTCTATGGAATCGGGTATAATTACCGATAAGATATTTATGTCATCAGAAGGCAAAATTTACTATTTCGATAAGGAAAACAATCAAGCTTATTTCTTTGATAGCGATAGGGGAATGAACGTATTTACCATTGGCGGAGAAAGGTTAGCCGAAACCGATGAAATTTATATTAAACTGATAGGTACAGACGATAGCGACAACGGACTTATAAGTTTATTTAATAAACAAACCGAAAACTTTACTAGAAAAAAATCTTGGTTAGATCAAATTTACAATTATAAATACTTTAATTTTAACGGTGTTAAGGATAACAAAGGAAACGTCGTATATCCGTTTGCGGATATAAATAAAAACGTTTATAAAATTGTTAAATAAAGTTTTAGAAAAAGTTTAAGTTTTAACGTCAAAGAAAGCGTTTATAGCCTAAAAATTTTTCTAAATAATTACGGCGGACTTGCCAAAG
>CAJMEI010000218.1 GCA_905212395.1 uncultured Christensenella sp.
GTTTTTTATGTCTTATAAAGAAAGAAGTTTTACTGTTTCATTTGTCAAGGGTGTGTTAACGGCGGTAATTTCCGCACTAGTAGGCGTTTTAATTTTTGCGCTTATTATAAAAATGGCGAGCCTATCTTCTACGGTGGTTAAGCCCGTAAACCAATTTATTAAGGTGATAAGTATATTTTTAGGTTGTTTTTTTGCAGTATCAGGGAAACGTGGATACCTAAAGGGCGGACTTATCGGGATAGTTTCGACAATAATAATTTATTTACTGTTTGCACTAATTTCGGGGGCGAGTGTGTTTGCTAACGGCTTTACGTTAGATTTACTGTTTTCGCTTGCGATAGGCGTGCTTTCGGGGATACTTGCAGTTAACTTAAAAAAATAAAAGAGTAGGCTATATTGCCCACTCTCCGTCTAAAAAGAGCGGAACGGTCGTTCCGTCTTTTTTTATGCCGTAAATATTTAGGTCTAAACTACCTATCATAAAGTCAACGTGTTCGATAGAATCGTTTATTCCTAAACTTGATAACTCTTTTTTAGAAAGGCTTTCTCCATTTTTAACGGTTGTGGGATAAGCCTTTCCTATTGCTAGGTGGCAACTTGCATTTTCATCGAATAGAGTGTTGTAAAACAAGATATTGCAAGCGCGTATGGGCGAACTTTTGCCAATGAGTGCAACTTCGCCAAGTCGTTTAGTTCCCGCGTCCGTTTCAATCAATCCTTTTAGGGTGTCAAACCCCTTTTCCGCACTGTAATTTATGATTTTTCCTTTTTTGAATATAAGAGTAATTCCGTCTATAATCTGTCCGTTATAAGATAGTGGAAGGCAAGATTTCACAACGCCGTCTACACGGTTTTTATGCGGTGCGGTAAATATTTCTTCGGTGGGCATATTGGCGATAAACTCTATGCCGTCTTTTGCCTTTTCTTTTGCTGAAGTCCAAACGTGGTTTTCGGCAAGACCTAAGGTGAAGTCCGTACCGTTTTCACTTTGGAATTTTAACGCGTAAAAGTCGTTGTCGTTTAAAAATTTAGCACGTCTATTTAGCGTTTCAACGTGCTTTTCCCACGCGGAAACGGGGTCTACGGTGTCTAAACGCATAGTTTTTTCAATGGCGTTGGATAAGAGTTCTTCGGGGTTATCGGTATTTGGAAAAACTTGTTTTGCCCAATTTAGAGAAGGAACAGAAGCCACGCACCAACGTATTCCGTTAGTCATAACGCTATCGGAAAACTTCTTTAATGCGATAGATCTTGCTTTTGAGACGATAGATAACCTTTCACTAGGCACGTCTTTAAAAGCCGAAGGGTCGTCCGCGTCGATTGCCACGTAGCAAAAATTGTTTTTTACAAGGTCCATCTTTCCGTCAACGAAAAACTTAGGCACGTCGGTTAAGGCACTTTCTTGTGCGTAAAGGTAATTTAATCTATCGATTTTTTCGTCGTTCCAACGAATACGAACTATCTTTGCTCCGAGTTCATAAGCCACCTTAGTAAAGGCTTCGGCAACTTCGCTTTTTTCTACGGGACAGGCTATCTCTAAGCCTTGATTCTTTTGCAAATTTACACCGAGTTTTAATACCAATCTCGCGTAATCTAATAAAACTTTCCCTTTGAGCATTTTTTATCTCCTTTAGATTTAAGACTATTGTAAACGGCTTAATTCATTAAGTCAAGCAAGAGCAAGTGCGTAATTTTAAAATTCACAGGGTTTTTTGGCAAAAAAATTACGTAAATAGTCTTGTTAAATAAAAAACCACTATTGACAATCGCGCGCTATTATATTATAATT
>CAJMEI010000219.1 GCA_905212395.1 uncultured Christensenella sp.
CCGTTCGACTTGCATGTGTTAAGCACGCCGCCAGCGTTCATCCTGAGCCAGAATCAAACTCTTAAGTTTAATATCTTTAAGCCGTGTTCCTAAGAACACAACTGCTCAAACGTTTTCGTTATTTTGCTGACTGTTTTTTGGTACATATTTTTATATACTCAAATTTAAAATTGACAGAAATTATAAACAAAGTTTTTTGTTCATCTTGTCATTTCTTAATATTCAATTTTTAATCTACGATTATCGCAAGAACGACCGTTCTGCGAGCTGTCTTTCAGTTGACAGCTTACTCATTTTATCATAAGCTATAAGACTTGTCAACTGTTTTTTCAAACTTTTTTAAAATTTTTTTTGTTTTAAAAATTTAAGAAATTTACAGCATTTTTTGTTGCGAAAATTACTAGATTGTTTTTTCATTTTCGGCACTCCTTTTTCGAGAGTGCCTGCTTATTAAACTACTTTTAGAAAGTTTTGTCAACTGTTTTTTCAATGTTTTTCGACATTTTTTTAATTTTTTTTTAAATACCTATATGTTGTATAATTTTGCCGTATTAAAACACAATTTTAAAAATATACCTTTTCTATTACTCCGCCTCCCAAGCATTTTTCGCCTAAATACAGCACCGCGAACTGCCCTTCCGTTATGGCTCTTTGTTTCTCGGCGAACTCAATCATAACGCCTTTTTCTAAAATTTTTACTAAAACTTTTTGCTCTTCTTGGCGATAACGGAATTTTGCGGTACACTCAAAAACGTTTTCTTGCGGTTTAAAAGGAATCCAATTAAAATCTTCGCAATATAAAGCTCTTGAATATAAAGCTTCTTCGTTTCCGTGCGCAAGATACAAAACGTTATTTTCCATATCTTTTTTAATGACGAACCATCTTCCGCCTTCGTCGCCTTTTTGTCCGCCTATATTTAAACCCTTTCTTTGACCTATCGTGTAATACATAAGTCCATCGTGCTGACCCAAATATTTTCCGTCCGTAGAAAAAATCTTACCGGGTTTAGCGGGCAAATAAGTTTTTAAAAAGTTTTTAAAATTTCTTTCACCGATAAAGCAAATTCCCGTACTGTCTTTTTTCTTAGCGGTGTAAAGGTCGTATTTTAACGCAAGTTCCCTTACTTTTGGCTTGTCGATTTCGGCAAGCGGGAATAAAACGTTGCTTAATTGTTCTTGCGAAAGCTGATTTAAAAAGTAAGTTTGGTCTTTATTTTGGTCCTTTGCCTTTAATAGATAATGAATACCGTCTTGATGTAAAATATTGCAATAATGCCCCGTAGCGACGTAATCCGCGCCCATTTCCATAGCGTATTTCTTAAACGGTCCGAATTTTATTTCTCTATTGCACAAAACGTCGGGATTCGGCGTTCTACCCAAAGAATATTCCTTTAAAAAGTAAGAAAAGACTTTATCCATGTAGTTTTTGGAAAAATTTACGGCGTAATAAGGAATATCTATTTTTTCGCAAACGCGTCTTACGTCGGAAAAATCTTGTTCGGAAGTACAGCAACCGTTTTCGTCGTGTTCTTCCCAATTATTCATATATAGTCCTATTACGTTATAACCTTGTTCTTTTAAAAGAACGGCGGCAACGGAACTGTCCACGCCCCCGCTCATACCGATAACTACGGTTTTTTTCATAAAGTTTACCACCTGAAATTATTAAAAACATAATATCACAAACCGTAAAAAATATCAAGAAAAGAAAAAAACAAAAAATCACTTGATTATTTTTATAAATTGTTATAATA
>CAJMEI010000220.1 GCA_905212395.1 uncultured Christensenella sp.
TAAAAAAACGCAACGAAATTAGTTCGTTGCGTTAAAAATTTTTATAAGTTTAGTTATACTTTATTATAAAAAACTTATCGTATAAATGTAATTACATTGTTGTAAAAATTATTTGTTAAAGACAATTTTTATAGTCGTGCCAACGCCGAGTTTTGATTTTAAAGACAATTCCGCACGGTAGAGAGCGCAAATATGTTTTACTATTGCAAGCCCTAATCCCGTTCCACCCGTTTCTCTTGAACGAGATTTGTTTACGCGGTAAAATCTTTCAAAAATTCTTTGTTGATTTTCTTCGTCTATGCCAATCCCGTCGTCGGAAACGATAAGGGTAGACTGTTTTTCGTTTTCGGATAAACTAACTTTTACGTTGCCGTTTTTATCGTTATAACGTATAGCGTTTTCTACTAAATTTTTTATAAGTTCGATAGAATGTTCTTTTTCCATTAAAACGTTTGCCGTTCCTTCTATCGTAACTTTAACGTGTTTTTGCTTAGATAGCGACGATAAACTTTCGGCAACATCTTGACTAACCGCGTTTAAATCCACGTTTTCCAAAACGGGAGCTTTTAAAACTTCTAGTTTAGATAAGTTTAACATATCGTTTATAAGAAGAATTATTCTGTCCGTTTCTTTTTTTATTTTATCGGAGAGTTTTTTAACTTCTTCGTCCTTAGTTTTTAAAGCGACTATTTCGTTAAATCCTTTAATTGTGGTAAGCGGAGTTTTAAGTTCGTGACTTGCGTTTGCAAAAAATTCGCTTCTTGTAATTTCGCCGTTTTTAACTGCGGTAATATCGGATAAAACAATTATTGTAAAATCGTTTTCTAGGGCTTTTACTGTTACGTTATAGTATTTGGAATTTATTTCCGTTTCAAAAATTCCGTCCGTTTTATTTTTTAAAGAATTATTTATTTCATCTAAAAAATTATCGTTTAAAGTTAAAATAGAGTAATTTTTGCCAACGCAGTCTTTTACGTCGAAAAGCCAAGTTGCAATTTTGTTGGCTACCGTTATAGTTCCGTTTTCGTTTAAAACAATTATTCCGTCTGTAATATTGTTTAGCAAGTAATTTAGTTTTTCGTTATCCTGCTTTGCGCATTTAATGTTGTCTTCTAATTTTTCGCTTATAGAATTTATTTCCATAAGCATTTCGTTTATTTCTTTATCGGAAGAAGTAGGAATTATTTCTTTATAAACCCCGTTGTTTACTCCCGCAAGTTTAGATTTAATTTCTTTTAACGGCTTAACTAAACTGTTAGTTGCAATAAAGCTTGCAATAAACGACAGGGTAAGCGTTACGATTAAAACGTAAATAATAGGCGGAATTGTTCCTAACACGTAGGAGTTTACGCTTTCAACGGGGATTGCAACCCTCACGAAAACGTAAGGCGCGTGTTCGCCGGTTACGGTTACTTTTAACGCGTAATAAACCATGTTTTTTTTAAGCGTTTTACTGTATCGTTTTACAGTTTTAGGTTTTCCTTGCAGGGCGGAAATAATTTCTTCCCTTTGTAAGTGGTCTTCTGTGGAAACATCTTTACTACTGTCAGTTAAAACTTTACCTAAACTGTCAATTATCGTAACTCTCACGTTGTCGGGGACAGAAGTGGTGGCAATTTGTTCGTCGGTGTAGTTTTGAGCTAAAATTTGAGTAATTTCCGTTACTTTTTCCTTTGCTTCTTTCAAGTGAGAATTTTTATTTATTTTAATCCCGAATAAAAAAGTCGCAAGTAAGGAAAGAG
>CAJMEI010000221.1 GCA_905212395.1 uncultured Christensenella sp.
AATTTAATTAAATATTTAAAAGCCGTTTTCTTTCGAAAACGGCATAATTAATTTGCTTAACTATTTTATTATTTGTTTACGTCTATTTCGGAACTAAAATTTTCGGGCGGAGTGTCGCCGTTTGATTTAGTGTTAACGTCTCTTAAATCGTCGTTGCGTGAATTTTCCGTAACAGACAAATTTTCGCTATTCAAATTTTGTAATATTTCCGTATCGGTTTCGTTTTCCGATTTTTCATTAAGGTTTAAATGTCCGTTCGTAGATATTTTATCTGTCTTTTTCTTTTTTCTTTTATAAAAAGTAAAACTTTCTTTTTTATCGTTCGGATAAATAATTCCGTCTTGGTTTATTAAAACGTAATCTTGGTTTGCTTCCGCTTCGGTTGTTTCGCCGTTTATAGTCGTTTGAGTTTCGCCGTCATTAGAAGTCTCTTTAATTTCTTGACTTTCAGCAGAATTTTTCTTCTTTTTGTGTTTTGTTATAAAAAATACTATTAAAACGGAAATTAAAATTTTTGCGACTTTTATTCCTACCGTAATTAAAAATGCGGGAGAAGTCGGGTCGTTTATGCTAGAACCGGCAATTTGACACAAAACTATATCGGGAATAATTGCAATTAATCCGCTAATTAAATAGTTTACGAAATTTACGCCTAACGAACCCATTAAGTAACTTACGATATCGTAAGGAATTCCACCCGCTAGCCTAACCATAAACGAAAACATAAAATCGTTTTCTTTTCTTTTTTTGGCTATTTTGTTTACTTTAGGGTATTTTTCGCAAAGCTTTTCAATCATTTCGTAGCCTTGTCTTCTAGCTATAAAATAAGGAATTATAAAGGTAATAAGCGTGCCTAAAACGTCTACGCCTAAGGCTAACGGTAAAGGTAACAATATACCTGACGCAATATATAAAAGGTCTATATGAATTATAAAAATCATACTTTTTAAGGCGAATAAGCCGAGTAGTACGATACTTGCAATCCATAAATTAGACGGCGTATAGTTTAATATGTCCGATAAGGAAATGTCGTTAGAGCAAATTAGCGTTACTATTACTGCTATAAACCAAACGAGTAAAATCAAATATTTAGAATAGCTGAATTTAACTTCTTTAGTGCATTTACTGCTTTTTAAAAATTTATGATAAAAAATAACGTATAAAATAAGCGACATTAGTTGAGAACTACAACTTAACGAAACTAAAACTATTTCTAACCACAACGGCATATCTCTAAATACGAACATCGTAATCATAACTACGTATATAACGAACGTATTTACTTTTCCGTGCCATTTTGCGCTATTTACGGTGTTACTTGCCTTTAACGCAACGAAACCGTACATAATCATTATTCCTTCTTTTATCAAAAGCAAAATAAAAGGAGCAATATATAAACTATGGTTAGGAATAATCAAAACTATCATAACGGCTTCCGTAAGTTTATCGGATAAGGCGTCGAAAAACTTTCCGAAGTCGGAAGTCATATTAAATTTTCTCGCTACCCAACCGTCCGCAATATCGGTAGAACCCGAAAATAAAATTACGCCTACCGCAATCATCGTATGATGATAATGGTATAAAATATAAATTACGGGAACTAGTAAAAGTCTTATCAAACTTAGTAAATTCGGTACGGTTAAGATTTCCTTCTTCTTAAACATATCGTTTATATTATAATATT
>CAJMEI010000222.1 GCA_905212395.1 uncultured Christensenella sp.
ATAAGTCTAAAAAATAAAGTAATAATTTTTAAAAAACTCTAAACTAAAAATTCAAAATGCCAAAAACAATGATTTTAAAAGGGGCGGACAAAATTTGTCCGCCCCTAAATATTAAGTTTTAAAACTATTTTTTTATAATCGTTTCCATACCGATTTTTTGAATTCTCATACCTAAGCTTTCATAAAATCTAAGCGCGTTTTTATTGTCCGCCCAAACGTTTAACGTTACCGAATTAAAGCCGTTTATAGTTGCAAAATTTAAAACATAATCGTACAAAATTTTGCCTATTCCCTTTCTCCTAAAACTTTCGTCAACGCATAAATCGTCTATATAAACGGTTTTAAAATCGTTCATCAATTTATCGCCGTTGTAATCTTTTAAAACGCAAAACGCATAACCTACAACGCTTCCGTTTAACTCGACAACGAAAACGGGTGTAGAATCGTCAGACAATATTTTTTCTAACTCTTTATCATCGTATTTTTTAGCCCCTTTTTTAAATAAATCGGGTCTAACTGAGCTATGCACGCTCGCAACTTGAAAAAGTAGTTTATTTATTTCAAATAAGTTTTCTTTAGTAGCTCTTTTTACGTCAATTTTATCCATAAAAAATATTATAACCGCTTTTTAGAAAAAAGCAAACGTTTTACTCCGATTTTTCGCTTTTGGAAACGGTTTCGGATTTAGCTTTTTCCTTTGCTTTATTATTAAAGTATAACGCAATAGTAGTTTTTAAATAGTAATATAAAACCGTACCTATAACTGCCCCTACTATAGCTTGTAAAAATTGAAACGGTAATTTTAATAACGCGTATTCTTTGGTACTATAAATAAACGCTCTTCCTAAACTATATCCCGTAACCATTATAAAAATTCCCGCGATTACGCCGACTAAAACTCTCCAAAATTTAGGTTTTTCGGCGTTTCCCCTAATTAAAGATATGGCTACTGCTTGTAACCCGTGCGTTACAAGCGACACGAACATAGGCGCGGGATAAAACAGCATATCGCCTAAAAACGCCCCTACTCCGCCGACTACGAACGCGCTAATCGGGTCTAGGATTAAAGACGCGAATACTATAACGATATCGTTAAAATATAAGTGTCCGCCCGGAACGGAAACGGAAAACACGCTCATACTAAGTATTACGTTCATTGCGGTAAACAACGCCGTAAAACAAATTTTTTTAGAATAACTCATAAATTGCTCCCCTGCAAAACAAAAATTGCAAAATTTTATCTTGAAAAAAATTTCGTTTTGCTTTCGTTTTATTTTTCTTGCAATTATACGCCAAATCTGATATTATTGTAATAACCAAAAACAATAATTTTTATAAGACCAGATTATGAAAAAATATTTAGAAATATATGAAAAAATAAAAAGTGATATAATAAACGAAGTATACGGTTTTAACGAGAAATTACCTTCTAAACGAACTATTGCCGAAGATATGAAAGTTAGCGTTGTAACGGTGGAAACCGCTTACGATATTTTGCAAAGCGAAGGCTATATTTTTTCTATTGAAAGAAGCGGATATTTCGTAAGTTATAATACCGATTTTACTTTTAAAACTAATACTAAAAACGAAGAAAAAACCGAAGTCATACTCGACCTCGGAATTGATACGTCGTTTTCAACATTGACCGACTTCTTTGAAATTTTCCTT
>CAJMEI010000223.1 GCA_905212395.1 uncultured Christensenella sp.
TTAAAGGCTGTTTTTACTTACATCGTAAATTATTTCGGACATATTTTCGGAATTAAAGTTCAAGGGCAAATGAGAAAGGATTTATTTTCTCACTTGCAAACTCTTCCCGTAGAGTATTTCGACGAAAATAAAACGGGTAGCATTATGAGTAGAATCGTAAACGACTTATTTGAAGTTTCGGAGCTATTTCATCACGGCCCCGAAGATTTGCTCGTATCCGTAATGTCAATAATAGGGGCGATTGTTTTAATTTGTTTAATTAATCCGTTCTTATGTTTAATAGTTTCTTGCGTAGTTCCTTTAATTATTTTGGTCGTTGTGCTTTCAAGAAAAAATATGCTTAAAGCCATGTACGAACAAAGGGTTAAAACGGCAGAAATAAATTCTAGAATAGAAAATTCTATCGGTGGAATAAGAGTTTCTAAAATTTTTACCGCGGAAGAAAGGGAAAATAAACGCTTTAACGAAAGAAATAACGAGCTAATAAACGCAAGGAAAGTATCTATGTGGTACGTTTCTAAATTTCATACGATTTTAACATTTATAATGGATATGCTTTATTTGCTTGCTTTAACGTCGGGAATAATTTTTTATTTTTACGGTAAAATTTCCGCGCCCGATTTAACGGCTTTTATTTTGTATATCGTTATGATGATAAATCCCATAAAACAATTCCAAACGCTTTTTGAAGAAATACAAAACGGCTTAACGGGTATAAAAAGATTTAACGAAATAATGGCTATAAAACCAGAACAAGGCTTTTCAAATACGTTGAAAATAAGTTCGATTGAAAGCGTGGAATTTAAAAACGTTTATTTTAAATATCCTAAAACCGAAAAATACGTTTTAAAAAACTTTTCTTATACTTTTTTAAAAGGTAAAACGGTTGCGATAGTCGGAGAAAGCGGGGGCGGTAAAACTACGCTAACGAGTTTAATTTTAAGATTTTATGACGTTGAAAGCGGAGAAATTTTAGTAAACGGAATTAACGTAAAGGATATTTCTTTAAAAAGTTTAAGAGAAAACGTTAGCGTTGTTCAACAAGATATTTTCTTATTTGACGGCACTATAAAAGAAAATATAGAATTTTCAAAGGAAAACGCAACAAATCAAGAAATTTTGGATAGCGTCGAAAAAGCCGATTTAACAAAATTTATATCTTCCTTACCAAACGGTTTAGAAACTGAGGTAGGAGAAAGGGGCGTAAAGCTATCGGGCGGACAAAAACAAAAAATTTCTATCGCAAGAGCCTTTTTAAAAAATCCGAATTTCTTAATTTTAGACGAAGCGACATCTAGTTTAGATAGATTTTCAGAAATTGAGATACAAAGTTCGTTAGAATGCTTGTCAAAAGGAAGAACAAATGTTATAATAGCACATAGGTTGTCGACGATAAGCAATGCGGACGAAATTTTGGTTATAAGCGGAAACGAGCTTGCCGAACGCGGAACGCATGAGCAGTTGATGGATAAAAAGGGTATATATTTTAATTTGTATACGAAAAGCGAAAAATAACTTTATATACGAAAAATGAAAGATAGCCGTCGGACAACCGATTGCTATTAACGAGGTGTAGCGCAGTTTGGTAGCGCGCTTGGTTCGGGACCAAGAGGTCGCAGGTTCGAATCCTGTCGCCCCGACCATATTTACACATTGG
>CAJMEI010000224.1 GCA_905212395.1 uncultured Christensenella sp.
GCGTATTAATATTCTAAAGATTTTTTTATACAAATTTTAAAAGACTTTCTTATTATAATAAACAGCATTTTATTTTTACTTTTGTAAGCAAGCCGTTAAAACGTATCAAAATAAATTTTCTTTAATTGCGTTATACACGTTAAACGCGCATTTTATTCCGTCCACGCAGGAAGAAGTTATTCCGCCCGCGTAACCCGCGCCTTCCCCTATGGAATAAAGATTTTTAAATCCGACGCACAAACCTATTTCGTTTCTAGGCATTTTTACGGGAGAACTCGTTCTGGTTTCTACTGCGGTTAAAATGCAATCGTCTTGGTCGAATCCCTTTATTTTTTTACCCATTTGAATAATCCCTTGTTTTAAACACTTATTAAGTTTTTGACTAAATAACTCGTTTAAATTGCTAAATCTATATCCCCTTAAATAAGACGGCGTAACTTTACCTATTTTAGTAGACTTTACGTTATCGCAAAAATCCTTAAATTTTTGCACAGGCGCTATACTTTCTCCACCGCCTAATAAATAAGCCTTTTTTTCTAGTTCCTTTTGAAACTTTATCCCCGAAAAAAGTTCCGTTCCATAATCGGTTTCGTCAACTTGTACTATAACGGCGCTGTTGGAATTTATTGCGTTTCTCGCATGCAAACTCATTCCGTTGCTTACAACGCTTCCTATATCCGAACTAGACGGCATAACGAAACCGCCCGGACACATACAAAACGTAAACACGCCTTTACCGTCTACGTTGGTTGCAAGTTTATAATCGGCGGTAGGAAGTCTTTTATCGTAATTTTTACCGTATTGCCATTCGTTTACGTCTTCCCTTAAATGCTCTATTCTTATGCCGACCGCAAAAGGTTTGTTTTCAAATTTAACGCCTTGATGATATAGCGAAAAAAACGTATCCGTAGAGCTATGTCCTAACGCAAGAATTACCGCGTCTGCATAAAAATCTCCTTTATCAGTTTTTATTCCTACGACATTTCCTTTTTGTATGATTAATTCTTTTAAAAGCGTATTGAATAAAAATTCGCCACCAAGACTTTCTATTTCTTTTCTAATAGAAGTTATTACTTTTGGTAAAACGTCGCTCCCGACGTGCGGTTTATTTATATACTGAGTTTCTTTATCTGCGCCGTACTTTACAAAATCCTTTAAAACCTGCTTAACGTACTCGCTTTTTATTCCCGTATTGAGTTTTCCGTCCGAAAACGTTCCGGCTCCACCCTCGCCGAATTGCACGTTACTGTCGGGGTCCAACAGTCGCTCTTTCGCAAACGCCTCGATTTTCGATATACGTTTATCGATTTCGTCGCCCCGTTCCACTACTATCGGTTTAAATCCGTATTCGCAAAGCTTGATTGCGCAAAAAAGTCCGGCAGGACCGCTGCCTACAACGACAATCGGAAGAGTCGGAATTTTTTTTGCGTCTATGACAACCGTCTTTTTACTTGCAAAAGGTTCTTTGCTTACCTCCACCGAAAACACATACTTGACGTCTGATTTGTTACGGGCGTCCAAAGATTTTTTGAGTATGCGAAAATAGGGCGGTTCGTATCCGCACCTTTTAACAGTCTCCGCAAAAATTTTGTGTTCCTGTCCTACCCTTAATTTTATGTCCGAAATTATCATTTTATCAGGTTTTCGTTAATACTCC
>CAJMEI010000225.1 GCA_905212395.1 uncultured Christensenella sp.
AAATCAAATTTAATAAATAATATAAGTTAAAAAGAGCTTGGTAATTTTGTTCTAGCGTTGTAGTCGGATATATAATTTTTAAATTCGTATCTAAAAAAATAAAAAGAAAAAGCTTTTTAAATAATAACGTTTCAACTAACGCATAACAATTTATATAAAATTTAACAATAAAAAAATCGCTGAGTTTATCGGCGATTTTTTTTATTACTTACAGTAACGTAAAAAAATTATTCTTATTTAGTTCTTCCTACTTCCGTATTGTCTTTTTTTCTATCTTGCAGTGCTTCTATCGGATTTTTTTTCGTTTCAAATCGGTAATCTTGACCAAATTCTTTTATATGGTTTTCTATTACCTTATGGCTCGGAAGCGTTTTTCCGCTTTTAACGACGTGTTTATTGTATTTAAAGAAATCGTCTTTAGGGCTTAACGTTTCAATGGATTGATATTGTTCTCTTACTTTGGTATAATTTACGGTTTTTGCTAAAACTTCTCTTATATAGTCGATATTTCCTTCGAAATGCAAAGTTTCGGGGAAATCGCCACCGCAAGGGTATAAAGCTTGCCAAGGTTTACCTTCGTATTTTTCAAGCAGTCCCGCAACGTATTGCAAATGTCCGCATTCTTCTAAATAATGGCGGTAAAATATTTCTCTTATATATTTATCGGTTTCATCTGCGTAGCAGGAATAATATAAATAACATTCGGTATATTCGTGCATAAGCCAGCTTTCCAGTTTTGAACACGTCGTGTCTATTAAACTGCCGTATTCCGTAACGTGCTGTTCTTCTATCATGGCAATTTCACTATAAAGTTTTCTTCCCGTTTCGCTCGGGTGGAAGCCCGCGATATTCATATAGTAATTCATCGTTTGTTGTTCGCCCGCAGTGATAATGTTTACTACAAGTTTAGTAAACGGGTCGGAAATTTCCGCCGAAATATGGCGGTTTATCGCGTCGTATGGGTGTCTTGGCTCGCTTATAGTAGGTCTTCCGGGAGTAATTTCGGTATAACCGCCCGTAAGTGTATTCGCGTCTATTCCCTGTTCGCTTTCTAAAAGATTTGCAAACCTATAAAGATGGTCAAAATCTTCTAGCAGGGCAAAATCAAGCGCTTGCTTAACGTAAGAATCTTTAACGTGTTTAGCAAGTATCGCGGTTAAGTCGATGGCTAACTGTTCGTATCCGATAGTCGTTTCAAGGTCAGTTTCGTCAATAGGTTTTAATCCTGAAATAATTTTTTGCTGTTGTTGTTCGTGTCTGCGAATTAAAGAAATATCGCGTCTTAAATCGTTGTCGTTACACGTTCTTGAAAACTGATGTAAAAACCAGTTTTGCTCGAATTCTGCGCCGTTTAACAAAATTATTCTCGTTTTTGTGTACGGCAAAGTAGTTTTTTTGTCGTAGGGAACGGGGCTGTAATCGTCAACCGTTGCAAAATCTTTTACCGATATTGCGTTTTTTTCTAAAAATGGATTTACTTTATTCATAAAAAAATTCTCCTTTCTTAAATAATTTCCAAGTTTAAAAATTTTAATCAAAAAAAAGAAAAAAGGGTAAATTTTTAAAAGAGTATTGACATAAAATAAAAATAAAATTAAAATAATTTAAGGTGGAAAAATGATTTATACGACTTTTGAATTAAACGAATTAGTA
>CAJMEI010000226.1 GCA_905212395.1 uncultured Christensenella sp.
CGTTTTCTAAATAAAATTTGGGAACGATTTTTTGCGTTTCAGACACTTCCGTAGGTACTTTTTCCGAAACAACTTCTTTATAATCGTTTAAAAGTTCCGTTTGTTTTTCAGGAAGTATATATATTTTTCCGTTTTTAATTAAATGATTATCCAACGGCTCTATTTTATCTTCGTTTATATATTTTGCCCTCATTTCACCACTCCTTATATTCCATATACTTTATAAAACAATTTCCTGCAGATGCAGATGCAACCGTTATATAAAGCGTTTCTATTTTTTCGTTCACGCTTATCGAATACCTTAACGTAGGTTCTACGTATTCGGTGTTATTGCCTTTCGAGTATAAATATAAACGATTGTCTATTTTTTCTACTCTAAAATTTTGGTAACAAGCTCTCGTATCGTAATCCAAAGATAAACTTGCTACTTCTTCTCCGTTTTTAGATATGCTTATACTATAACCGTTTTGTTTAAAATTTATCAATTCGTTTCCGTCTTTATCCAAAAAATAAAATCTGACTAACTGATACGCGCCAAAAGACGGCAGACAAGTTTTTACCTTAATTTGAAAATTTTTATCTTTATCGTTTCTTAAAGGATAAAAATTTGTTCCGTTATTATTGGTATAAAAAAATAATAATCCATCCTTTAAAGTAAAATTCCCTACCACTCCTGTTACTTCCCAAACACCGGTTTGCTCGGGGGTTTTATTAGTTGTTGGGTCGTAAACTACGATATATTCTTTTTTTTGATTGCTAAAATATTCTTTTAATTTTTGCTTTTTAATCATAAAACGTTCCTTACTATTCCTTTAATTTTATAATCTTGACTTGGCGAAACGTTAATAAATAAAATAGCGTAAGTTTTATTAGGTTTTGGATAAAACAAATTGTTATTTACGTCGTCCCCCATCCAAGTTATATCGTCGGGATAATCTACGCTGATATTAGAGCCTGCAGTAAAAATAAGCTCGCTTGTAAACTGCGTCTCAACGCTTTCGGGTAATGAAATAGTTAGCGTTGCAACCGTTCCTATACGAAATTCTTTGTTGTCTTTTAAAGTTAAACTTGTTGCGTTAGTACAATCTACTATCCATGCGTTAGCTATTTCGTTTTTAACAAAAGAATATATTCCGCTAGATTTAACTGCGTTTCCGCTTTGCGCGCTAGGTGTTTCGTCGAATTGAAATTTAGCGTTTGCTTCGTTAATTTCTTTTTCTATTTTTTCTATCGTTGACGGTAAAGTATTTTTTTCAAAATATTCGTAAGCTCTTACGGAAGGTTTTATATTTAAGGTAAATACAGAACAGTTAAAAACCTGAGTTCCGTCTTCTAGTTTTAGCATAGGTTGACATTCTATTTCACCTGCCATGCAAGTTAGATTTTTATCTATAACCATTTTAAACGTTAACTCTTTTTCTTCGATTTTTTCGTATACCATATTGCAAACGTTGCAACTTCCGTCCCCGTACCTTATTTTTAAAAACGGCGATAGAACGGAAAGGTCAAAGTTTTTATAATATCTATCGCATTTTATAACTAAATAATCCATTTTGCTATCGGTTTCGTATATCGTTTCGCCTTGTGGCATACATACTTTTGATTTAATAAATATTTCCATTTTTACTCCTTTTGCTTTACCCTTAT
>CAJMEI010000227.1 GCA_905212395.1 uncultured Christensenella sp.
TTTTTCGCCATAGAGCGATTTATAAGCAATTTTGTTTAGTAATTTTTTAACGGCGTAAAACTTAATTAAAACTTTAATAACTTCCCGAATATAAAGTTAAACACGTTTTTTTCCGTCATAAATCTTGAAATTTTACTTTCGTCTATCGCTTTATGCAATCCGCTTAATATAGAATTAGGAAGTACCCCGACTATAAAAAAGAAAATAGAAACTATAAATACGCCTTGCACTAGCCCGAAAGCAACGCCTAAAATTTTATTTGCAAATATCAAAGATACGCTACTATTTTCTATGCGTTCAAACAAAAACTTAAACAATATACACAAAAGTCTTATGGATATTATTAAAATTATAAACGCAATCGCTATCGAAATATATCCGCCTATTACCCTAGAAATTAAATCGGACAGCGTATCTCCGTCTTGTATATTCATGTTTTTAACGGTTTTAGATATAAAAGACGGCACGTTTTCTTCTTTCATAATCGCACCGACGTCTTCACCCGATAAGATAGGCTTATTTAAAGCTTCGTTGTTTTTAAATACGCCTTTTATGCCTTTCGCAACGCTTTTGTTAAGCCCGAATAAAGAATTTAACAACAAAGAAAATTTTTTACAGAAAAGCACTGCAAGTATAAAGGACACAAGTCCCCCTACTACTTTTACTATTCTTGCGATAAAGCCTTGCCGTAACCCTATAAGCGTTAAAAACAATATTAAAATTACTACTATTAAATCGACTACGCTTCCGCTTGCCACGTTGCCGAGAACGTTATTCATAAAAACTCCTTTTAAGAATTGTAGCATAAAAAATATTTTATGTAAATATTTTTATTGCTTTTGTATAATTTTCTCGTTTTACGTTAAACATTATATCATTATGGAACAATTTACTTTCGCTTTAAACAACAAAATTACAAAAAACGGAATTTTTTCCGCGCTAGAAAAACTTTACCCCGTTCATTGCCCGCCCGTAATAGTTTGTATCGGAACAGACGGCGTTGCAGGGGATAGTTTAGGTCCGTTTATAGGCACTATTTTAAAAGAACGAAAAGTAAACGCGTACGTTTACGGAAATTTAAACAAACCCATTACCGCTTACGAAGTTCCTTATCTTAACAGTTTTTTAAACGAAGTACATTCCGATTCTAAGATAATCGTAATAGACAGCGCGGTAGGAGACGCCGAAGAAACCGGTCTTATTAAAATAACGGACAGCGGAATAAAACCCGGACTCGGCGCGAAAAAAAATTTACCGCTCGTCGGAGATATAAGTATAATCGGAATAGTTGCGCCAAAAAGCAAAAACGCTACCGAACAGTTAAAAAGCACGCGTTTAAGGCTTATTTACGAAATGGCTAACGTTATTGCGGACGGCATAGAAGAATTTATTGCCTACTACTGGCAAACGCGAGAAGAGCGAAAAAAAATGTTTTACGGAATAAGCAAAATTAAAACCGTTGCGAAATAAACTTTTTAAACTTTAAATAAAACTTTTTAAACTTAAAACTTTAATTGTTTAAAAACTGCCTATGTTAGAAAACTTTAATACTTCGATTTCGAGTTTTACAGCTTTAAACCTTTTTAAAAAACTATAAATATTATAAGGATTATCATACATTAAAGTAATAAACTAAGCGC
>CAJMEI010000228.1 GCA_905212395.1 uncultured Christensenella sp.
AAACTGCTAAGTCTTTAATGCCTGCAACGTTTGCGCTTATCGATTCCTCTGTAAATAAAGGAATTATGCATAAAAACACCGCTGCAAACAAAAAATCGGGTTTAGCAAAAAGAATAAATGCATTAAGCAAATAATTACGAAAGTCTTTGTTAGTTTAACAAAGACTTTTCTTTTTTAGGAGATTTATGATTAACGAAGATATTAAAAAACTTGCTCATAACCTTGTAAACTACTCTTGCGCTCTTAAAAAAGGCGAAAAAGTTTTAATTGACGCAATAGGCGTTCCTAACGACTTACCTATCGCTATCGTGGAAGAAACGTATAAAGTAGGCGCGTACCCTTTCGTAAACGTTATAGATAACTCTATTCAAAGGGCGATATATTCGGGTTTAAACGAAGAACAAACAAAACTTTGGGCGGATATAGACAGCGTTAGAATGAAAAATATGGACGCTTACATCGGAATAAGGGGCGGAGATAATTCATTTGAACTTTCCGACGTAGACGGCGACAAAATGGCAATTTACCAAAATTTTTACTCTTTACCCGTACATCATAATATTAGGGTTAAACAAACTAAATGGGTCGTTTTACGCTATCCTACCCCGTCTATGTCGCAACAAGCGCAAATGTCTACGGAAGCGTTTTCCAGATACTATTTCGACGTTTGCAATTTAGATTATTCTAAAATGGATAGAGCTATGAACGCTTTAAAAGCCCTTATGGATAAAACCGATAAAGTGCGTATAGTTGCGCCCGAAACCGATTTAACTTTTTCTATTAAAGGTATTAACGCCGTTAAATGTGCGGGAAAATTGAACATACCCGACGGAGAAGTTTACACTGCCCCCGTTAAAAATTCGGTAAACGGAACTATTAAATACAACGCTCCGTCAATCGAACAAGGATTAAAGTTTGAAAACGTTAAATTAACTTTTAAGGACGGTAAAATAGTAGAAGCTACGGGAAATTATACGGAAAAGCTAAACGAAATTTTTAATACTGACGAAGGCGCAAGATTCGTTGGCGAATTTGCAATAGGCGTAAATCCGTACGTTACTAAACCTATCGGCGATATTTTGTTCGACGAAAAAATTTCGGGTTCTATTCACTTTACCCCAGGTTGCTGTTACGACGACGCATTTAACGGAAATATTAGCAGTATTCATTGGGATTTAGTTTTAATTCAATTAGAAAACTACGGCGGTGGAGAAATTTATTTTGACGACGTTCTTATTCGTAAAAACGGAATTTTCGTTCTTGACGAATTAAAACCGTTAAACCCCGAAAATTTAAAGTAAAATTATGAAATTAACAAACAAAGAAGATTATATTGAATTTTTAATAGATAGATATTACGCGGAAGTCGAATCGGAAGCAGATAACAGTTATAATTTAATAGTAAACGCAAAATCGGCGTTTATGAACGTTAAATTTTATACCTATTGTTTCGTTCAATCATTCAAAAGATTTTACGATAAATTGCTTAGTGCGTATAAAAATTTAAACGGCGTTGTAATTTTAGACGATTTAAGTTATGAAAACGACGTAAATTTAAAAATTATTTTTGAAAATTACGGTACAATAAGCGTAGAATGTCATATAAAAAGC
>CAJMEI010000229.1 GCA_905212395.1 uncultured Christensenella sp.
TTTAGTAGCACCGCCAGTTTCACTAGAAGCAGTGAGATACTATGACTTAAGAAAAACAAAAGATATATTCTGGCTGAAATATAGTATTGTCATGATTGTCATTACTATATTTGGATTATTCTCTTTCTATTTTATTTCGCGAAAAAGAAAAAGATCAGCAACATGTACAACTATCATAGAATCATTTCCAACAGAGAATAAATTAAACGTTCCCAAAGATACACAGATTGCTGATTCTCCCAATGAGGCAACTTTGGAGATCATGGAAGTTCATTTCAGAAATCGAAATGCTATTTATCTTTGGGGAACATTTGCCGTATTAGACCGTAATGGAAAAGATATCACCTATTTATTCAGTCCCAAATTACGCATCATTTTTCTGTATATCTTACTGAATAGTGTATCAGGAGATGGGGTATTATCATCAGATATGAACGAACTTTTCTGGCCCGAAAAAACAGATGATAAAGTGAAGAACCTAAAAGGAGTGACCATCAACCACATCAGAAAATTATTGCAAGAAATAGACGGAATAGAACTTGTTTATGAAAAAGGACGCTTCCATCTGGAATTTCAAGATGATTTCTATTGTGACTATGTACGATTTTCCCATCTACTGAAAAACGAAAAAGTGATTACCCTAAATAAAGAAGTTATAGACAAATTACACGAATACGGAATAAAGCTTATTGCGCTAAGGTGCGCAGGTTATAACAACGTTGATATAAAATACGCGTATAAAAAAATTCACGTGGTAAGAGTTCCCGCATACTCTCCTTACGCGGTAGCGGAACACGCAATGGCGTTACTTCTTACCAACGTAAGAAGAATTCATAAAGCGTATAATAGAACTAGAGATTTTAACTTTTCTTTAAACAACTTAACAGGATTCGACTTACACGGAAAAACCGTAGGAGTTATAGGAACGGGAAGAATAGGAAAGGCGTTTATCGACATATGCAAGGGTTTTGGAATGGAAATACTTGCTTACGATAAATTCCCCGACCAAACTGCAAACTTAAACTACGTTAGCCTAGACGAAATTTTTTCTAAAAGCGACGTTATAAGCCTGCATTGCCCTTTAACGGAAGAAACTAAGCACTTAATAAATGCGGAAAGCATTAAAAAAATGAAAAAAGGCGTTGCTTTAATAAATACGTCAAGGGGAGCTTTAATAGACGCCGAAAGTTTGGTTGATGGCATTAAACAAAGAATTATCGGTTGCGCTTGCCTAGACGTTTACGAAGAAGAATCGGATATTTTCTTCGAAGATTTTTCGGGACACATAGTAAACGACGACGTTTTGGCAAGACTTATTTCTATGCCGAACGTAATAATTACTTCTCACCAAGCGTTTTTAACGCAAGAAGCGCTTAATAATATAGCTAAAACTACGGTTGAAAACATTTTAGAGTTTTTTGAGCGCGGAGCGTCGGTAAACGAACTCTGCTATCGTTGCGGAGAAAGTTCTACCTGCCATAAATTAAGAAAAGAAAAATGTTTTTAATTTTCCAAATTCATAAATACTTTTAATTTGTTAAAATTAATACTAAAATTTAAAGTTATTAAACTCAAACAAAATACGTTGGGGCGTAAACGTCGTTTACGC
>CAJMEI010000230.1 GCA_905212395.1 uncultured Christensenella sp.
ATACGATTTTAAACTGTGGTACGTAATTTTATACGCTATTTTAACCGGTTTTACCTTGTTTTACTTGACGTTTTTTATAATCGTAATGGATTTTAAAGAAGGAGTAATAAAAAATAAATTTTATAAGATTTCTGGTAAAATATTAAAAAATATTAAAAGAGCGGTAAGAATATACAGTATAGTTATGTGTATTTCGGCGGTAACTTCGCTTTACTCTGCAACTACGCCGTTTTCTATTATATTAACTGCTTTAATGATTGTCGCGTTTATTTTGCAAATAATTTTTGAAATTTTAATAAAAGTTGTTTGCATAAGAACAAATTACATTTTAGAAGGCATAAAAGCTGACGTAAACGTAATTTTAACGCCTGTAAACAAAGTGTTAAAAGTTGTCGGCAAAGATTTTGAAATGGCTGACCCTACCGTTACGCAGAGAAAACTTATGCTTAAAGCCCAAAAAATAAAACAAGCGAAAGCTCAAACTAAAAAAGAGAAGAAAGCCGAATTAAAGGCTATTAAAAAAGCCGAAAGAAAACTAAAAACCAAAGCTTTTTTCGAGAAAATAAATATTTTTAAGAAAAAGAAAAAACCTACGACTGATAAAACGGACGACGTTTATTTTATCGAAAATAAAGATTCGGACGACGAAGTTTAATTGAATAATTCACCATAAAAAATAAAGCGTGTAGAAAAACTACACGCTTGTTTTATAAATATAAAAAATCTTTAAAATTCTTTATAAATTCTTTAAATAATCAATTTCTTGCGGAGATAGTTTTCTTACTTCTCCCCTGTTTAACCCTTGCAAAGTAAGCTCGCCGATTTTTATTCTTTTTAAAAAATCTACGTTGCAGTCCACCGCTTCGAACATTTTTCTTACCTGCCTATTTCTCCCTTCGCTTATAGTAACGTGTAGTTTTGTAAAAGATTTATTCGTTTCGATAATTCTTACGTTACATTTTTTTGTCTTAACGCCGTCTATGACGACGCCTTTTCTTATTACGTTTACCTTTTCTTCGGTAATAGGAGTTTCCGTTTTAACAAGATACGTTTTAGTTACTTCGTTTCTAGGATGAGTTAATCTGTTGGTTAAATCTCCGTCGTTAGTAAAAATTAGCAACCCTTCCGTATCGTAATCGAGCCTTCCTACGGGATAAATTCTTCCGACGTTTTTAGGTAACAAGTCCATTACGGTTTTTCTACCCTTATCGTCTTTTACGGAAGTTATGTAGCCTTTCGGCTTATTCATGATATAATATTCGAATTTTTGTTTAAGCGAAAGTTTTTTGCCCTTGAATTGGACGTTAAAGACAGCTTCTGCCTCTGCCGCTTCAAGCTCGCTTTGGGCATTTGCCTTTTGCGGGCGCACTACCGACACCAAGTCAGGAATGCCTTTTGCTTTTTCAAAAGTATCCTTGCGCGCCTGCGCGGAAGTGACTTTTTCAATCATAGCAAAATATTTTGCGACTTCGCTTTGCGCCGTAGCCTCAGAGGAGACAATGTCGGAAACTTTCGCCGGTATTTGGCGCACTACGCGCGGCACGAAAACTTTGTCGGACTTGCCCACAAACATCTCAA
>CAJMEI010000231.1 GCA_905212395.1 uncultured Christensenella sp.
GACATACGATGGTCTGACTTTCTTTTGAAATCGCCTGCTGGTGGACACAGAGCTGATCCGGGCAATCGGCGGTAAGCATTTTTGCCTTTCCGTCTGAAATCTTTAAGATATTTGTAGTTTTATCCCCTGCTTTAATATCGATGGTCTGCTCTTTTTTTAAATCATAAGTTCCGTAGTCTTTATATTCATAACCTTTTTCGGTTAAATGTTCCATTATTTTTTGTTTTACGCTAAATCCTGCGTGGTCGCATCCTATTGCAATCATTTTAATCTCCTTTTATATACATTGTATAAGAAAAAGCGTTAAAAGTCAATACGTAATTAAAAATCTTAATCCTATAATTTTTTATTTTTATCGGTAATTTCTTAACTTTTTAAATTCGGATTAATTAAACGTTAAAACAAGTTTAATTATACGGTGATTTTTTCTTTAAGCGTACGTTCTTTTTTAGCTTTTTTAAAATCTAAGTGTATAGTCCTTTCCCGAAAGATTTTAAAAGCCTATTCATAACGCTTTGTCCGACTTCGTCTTTATAACTCAATTCTACGCCTATTAAAACGTCTGCAACCTTTTCGGCTTGTCTTAATCTTTTATACAAAAGTCCTGCGCTTTCGTAAGAATTTTTACCTAAATCTAAATAATTATAAGAATTACCTAAAACATAAATTGTTTCATAATCACACATAATATAAGGCTTTTTGCCTTGTTTTACGATAGACAAATAATACTCTTTTAAGTTTTCTAATTCATCTAATTTAAAATAAGCGGTTTTACAATTCGGCATATAATGCGCGTACATTACTCCCGGAGAGCTTACGGGTTCGCCTTTAACGAAAGTTGCGTATTCGCACTTTCCCGTAACGGTTTCTATCATTTCTTTTGTAATAAGTCCCCTTCTTAAAATAACGGGGACACTTTTAGTTACGTCCAAAACCGTGCTTTCTATACCGCCTACACATTCTCCGCCTTCTAAAATTAAATTTACCTTTCCGTTTAAATCGTCCAAACAATGTTGGCTCGAAACGGGGCTGACGTGTTTTGAAATATTTGCGCTAGGCGCAGGTATTGGCAAATCTACGTATTTTAAAAACTTTTGACACTCCGTATGGGACGGAATTCTTACCGCAAGCGTATTTAAGGCGCAAATTAAAGGACTTAAAGTGTTTTTGCTCCTATAAACCATAGTTAGCGGTCCGGGTAAAAATTTTTCCGCTAAGCGATAACAGTAATCGTAGTCCCTATAAACAAGCTCGTCCAAATTATAATCTTTATGTACGTGAACTATTAGCGGATTATTGGACGGCCTACCCTTTGTTTCGTATATTTTTTTTATTGATTTATCGGAATATGCGTTCCCGCCTAAACCGTAAACCGTTTCGGTAGGAAAAACGACTAATTCGTCGTTTAATAATAATTCTTTTGCTTCTTTTAAACTATTTTCGTCTATATTTTTAATTTTAGTTTGCATAAATATACCTTTTTACTTCGTTAAACGAATTTATTTTAAATTATTTTTCGCATATATGTCGAAAAATATATTTTTTTGT
>CAJMEI010000232.1 GCA_905212395.1 uncultured Christensenella sp.
ATCGTAGATAAAAAAATCGATATTGCTCTTTTCTCGGCAGGCGCTTCCGTTTCTTTGGAATTTGCTCCCGTGTTCGCTTCTATCGGAGCTATCGTTATTGATAATTCCAGCGCGTGGAGAAGGGATGAAAACGTACCGCTTGTAGTTCCCGAATGTAACCCCGAAGATATCAGAAAACATAACGGAATTATCGCTAACCCGAACTGCTCTACTATTCAAGCTGTCGTCGCATTAAAACCTTTGGACGATAAATATAAAATTAAAAGAATCGTTTACTCTACGTACCAAGCCGTTTCGGGCGCGGGAGTTAAAGGTTATAACGATTTGAAAAACGGAATTAACGGCGAAGCTCCCCAAAAATTCCCTTATCCTATTTTCGGAAACTGCTTACCGCATATCGACGTATTTTTAGATAACGGTTACACCAAAGAAGAAGAAAAAATGATTTTTGAAACCAAAAAAATTCTTCACCGCCCCGATTTAAAAATTACAGCAACTACCGTAAGAGTTCCCGTTTACTACGGACACAGCGAATCCATTAACGTTGAATTTGAAAATCACGTTACGAGAGAAGAAGCTACGGAAGTTTTATCCCACGCAGAAGGTATTATCGTTCAAGACGACGTAAAAAACAACGTTTATCCTATGGCTTTAACGGCTGAAAACCACGACGAAGTTTACGTTGGTAGAATTAGACAAGATTTCTCGGTAGAAAACGGTTTAAATCTTTGGGTAGTTGCCGACAATATCAGAAAAGGTGCGGCTACTAACGCGGTTCAAATTGCCGAATGGATTATTAAAAACGGATTATTAAACAAATAAGGTGAAATAATGATTGATATAATTATTTGCGGTATAAATAGCAAAAACGGACAATCTCTTTACAAATGCGCTTTGGAAAGCGATAACGTAAACGTTACTTGCGGAATTGATAACGAAACTATCGGGGAATTTCAATGCCCCGTTTACAAAGAAATTTCCCAAGTTAAACACGACGTAGACGTTATTATAGATTTTTCGGAAGAAAAAGTCGAATCTGTAATAGATTTTGCCCTTAAAAGCAAATGCGCGCTCGTTATAGGTTCAAGTTTAAATGATAAAACTAAAAATCTACTCGAACAAGCGTCCAAGGAAATACCCGTTTTTGTATCGAGCAATTTCTCCATAGCGGTTAATTTATTACTTAAATTTGCTTGCGAAACGGCCAAACAATTCGGCGCGTACGATATTGAAATTCTAGATATTTCGAATAGGGACAAAACTTACTCCCCTAGCGCAACAAGCGAACTCTTTGCCGATAATTTAATGCAAATTAGGGAAAACGCTAAAATAGTAAACGGAAGAAGAAAAGGTAAAGATAAAAGGGGCGAAAACGAAATAGGTATTCACTCCATTCGTGGCGGAAACTTACTCGGCTCGCATAAAATTATGTTTATCGGCGCAGACGAAACGATATCTTTCGAACACGTTGCGGAATGTAGCGATTTGTACGGTAAAGGAGCTTTAAAG